>CAMNPA010000275.1 GCA_946547205.1 uncultured Selenomonadales bacterium
GTGTAGGGATTTTGAATCGGAGCTTCGCGATTTTCCCACGAGCCGTCAAGTTCAACCCAACCTTGAATTCTCTTGAGAGCCTCGAACATTCTCGTACGGTCAATCAGCAAGTCGCGAATAACCGGGAAAGTCCGCGCAGGTTGAAGTTTAATCGGCTTGGTTAGATTGTCGACGAGTGCGCAGCAAGCCTGTTGAGCTTTGCCGTTGATGACCATCATACACGCGCCGCAAACTTTTTCCAGGCAGTTGCATTCCCAAACGACAGGCGGAACTTTTTTGCCGTCAACGGTGACGGGATTTTTTTGAATCTCCATGAGCGATGCGACGACGTTCAAGCCGGGACGATAATCCACGTCGAATTCCTGCGTGTAAGGTTTCGCGCCGGGACCGTCCTGCCGCTCTATTATAAATCTGACTTTTTCAGCCATGATAAATCTCCTTTACTCTTTCTTCGCGACGGCGTAATTGCGGGCACGCGGTTTAATCAGCGAGTGATCGAATTCGCGATAAGTGACAATCGGCTCTTCAGTCTTGGGATCGTAATTGACAATCGTCGTGAACATGAAATTTTTGTCGTCGCGTCCCATGAAGACAAGTTCGCCGTCCGCATCGTGTTTCTGCTTGCCGTTTTCGAGAACGATTTTAGCGTGTGCACCGCGAGATTCGTCGCGGCAACGAGCACCTTTCGTGATAGCCATTGCGTAGAGAATCATGTTGCGCAGTTGACGAACGAACATTGCCTCTTGATTGGCGATATTGCCTCTGTCGGTGATTCCGATGTCGTCCCAACGACGGAGAATTTTTTTCAGCTCTTCAAGGCAGATGTCCAAGCCGTTGTTGTCGCGTTCAATGGCAACGTATTTGTACATGAGGTCGCCCATCTCGTGATGAAGTTTGTGCGCATTTTCGGAGCCGTTCATTTGCAGAATCTTATCGTATTCGCGCTGAACTTCGAGCCGAGCCGCTTCCATTTCCTCATAAGTAAGGTCGGAGCCTTTGTTGCCGGTTTTAGCCCACCTCATCGCTTCCGGGCCGGAAACAGTTCCCGAATACGCCGCACTAAGCAGAGAGTTCGCGCCGAGACGATTCGCGCCGTGATATTGATAGTCGCATTCGCCGCTGGCCATCAAGCCGGGAATGTTCGTGTTGTGCAGTCTGTCAACCCAAATGCCGCCCATCGAATAATGAACGCTTGGGAAAATTTCCATGGGAACTTTGCGCGGGTCTTGCCCGACGAATTCGCTGTACATTTCCAAAATGCCGCCGAGTTTGCGGAGCAGATAATTGCCGTCAATGTGCGACAGGTCAAGATAAACGCGGTTTTCGCCGTTGATGCCTAAGCCCATGTGCACGCAGACTTTGTAAATCGCGCGGCTTGCAACGTCACGCGGAACAAGATTGCCGTAAGCGGGATACATTTCCTCAAGGAAGTACCAGGGCTTGCCGTCTTTATAAACCCAAACGCGTCCGCCTTCGCCGCGACACGCCTCGGACATCAAACGGTTTTTATCGGAGCCTGGAATTGCCGTCGGGTGAATCTGAATGAATTCGGGATTTGCAATTTCCGCGCCCTGCTGATAAACCGCACTGACTGCCGAGCCGTTGCAGATTGTCGACGCCGTGCAACGCCCGAACACTTGACCGGGACCGCCTGTCGCAAGAATGACCGTATCTGCCGCGAAAGCTTCAATTTTCATCGTGTTCATCGATTGAGCGACGATGCCGCGACAAACGCCTTCTTTATTCTTGATAATCTTGATGAATTCCCAGAACTCGTATTTTTTGACGGAGCCTTTGACTTCCCAACGACGAACTTGCTCATCAAGCGCGTAAAGAATTTGTTGCCCTGTCGTGGAGCCGGCAAAGCAGGTGCGTTTATTTTTCTGTCCGCCGAAGTTGCGAAGGTCTAAGTTGCCTTCAGGTGTGCGCGTGAACGGGACGCCCATACGGTCAAGCATTTTAATCAGCTTCGGAGCCGCCTCGACCATGCCTTTAACAGCGAGTTGATCGGCAAGGAAGTCGCCGCCGTAAACCGTGTCGTCGAAGTGCTCATAAATGCTGTCGTGTTCGCCTTTGCTGTCCATGCAAGCGTTCATGCCGCCCTGTGCGCAAAGACTGTGCGAACGTTTGACGGGACAATAGCTGAACAATAAAACTTCGCCGCCGAGTTCGCAGACTTTTATTGTCGCCAACAAGCCGCTGATGCCGCCGCCGACGATTATAATTTTCTTTTTAGTCATATCTTTCGCCATAGAAAAAACCTCCGGTTTTTAGCTTTGAGCTTTGAGCTTTTAGCTTTTAGGTTTAAACAAAATCTTCAACCCTGAAAGCTGAAAGCTGACGACTGAAAGCTAGAAATCAGTACACGAAGTAGCTGCCCATGAAGACGATTGTGATAAGGCACATCGCCGCGCAGAGCAACATGCTGATAATGCTGATGACGTTTTGAGAGCGCGGACCTTTGGTAATGCCCCAAGTCATGCAAAAAGTCGTAATGCCGTTGCAGAAGTGGAAAATCGCCGCGAACATGCCGAGGATATACAAGAATACAACGATTGGATTCGTGAAGAAATTTTGCAGCAGTTCAAAGGAAATTGGCGTGCCGGTGACGCCTTTGACGTAGAAACGCAGATAGCCGACGTGCCAAATCAGAAAGACTACCAAAAACCATGCAGTCCAACGCTGGAGCGAGAAATTGAAGTTGCGGACATAGGCGTAGTTGCCGGAATTTGTTTTTGCCTGCAGAGCGATGTAAATGCCATAAATGCCGTGGAATAACAGCGGGACTGCGATGCCGCCGAGTTCGAGTCCCATGAAAATTGGTTTGGGAATAAGCTCCATCATTTCGAGTGCGGTGTTTAATCCTTGCGGACCGAGAATTGCCATTGAGTTGGTGAAGATGTGTTCAAACAGCACCATGCCCAAAACCAGCAAGCCGCACAGTGAATGCAGTCGCCGCAGATAAAAAGTTGTATGGTACATTGTGACCTCCTTGTTTTGTAGG
>CAMNPA010000276.1 GCA_946547205.1 uncultured Selenomonadales bacterium
CGGCGGAATTGCTGACACGTTCAAGCGTTTAAAAATTTCTGATGATGTCGCCGCGATTGAAGCTCACGAAAAATTTTTCTCCGTCAAAATTAATTCAATCGCGTTGAGCACGTTGTCAATGTCCTGTTCGGTGATGACCAGCGGCGGTTGAAATGCCAACACATTGCGCCCGACACCGTTTTTGCCGACGATAAAGCCGCGATCCTTCAGCTCCTCTAAAAGTTCGTCGAGTTCTTTAAATGCGGGCGATTTGTCAGCGTGAACGAATTCCGCACCGACCATCAAGCCGATTCCGCGCACGTCGCCGATAATCGGAAATTTCTTTTGCAAATCTTTCAAGCCGTTCATGAGTTGCAAGCCGCGAGCCTTTGCGTTGCCCATGAGATTTTTTTCGGCGATGTAGTCGAGCACAGCAATTCCCGCCGTCGACGAAACAGGATTGCCGCCCAAAGTCGATGCAGCCGGTCGCGTGTAAGTGTCGGCAATTTTTTTCGTGCTGATGAACGCGCTGATTGGTTGACCGTTGCCCAGAGCTTTTGCAACGCTCATGATGTCGGGTGCCACGTCGAAATTTTCAATCGCGAACATTTTGCCGGTGCGAGCGAATCCCGTTTGAACTTCGTCGACAATCAGCAATGCTCCGTATTTGGCGAGAATCTCTTTGACGCGTTTGAAATAATTTTTCGGCGGCACGACGATACCGGCGTTGCCTTGAATCGGTTCGGCGATTAATGCGGCAGGTCGTCCCGAAGTCACGGTTTGAATAATCGTTTCGACTCTGTCCGCGCAGGCAAGGTCACAAGTTTCACGGTTCAAATTCAGCGGGCAACGATAGCAATAAGGATTGGGCGCAAAATTTATTCCGCCGACAGGACTTGGATCAGTTCGCCACATGCCAATTCCCGTCAAGCTCAATGTTAATTTTGTGCGTCCGTGTAAACTGCTCTGCAAGGCGATGAACTCGGAACTGTGCGTATAAATCGACGCGAGCATTAAAGAGCCTTCATTAGCTTCGGTGCCGGTCGAACAGAAGAAACTTTTTTGCAAATCGCCGGGCGTAATTTTAGCGAGACGTTCAGCGAGATTTACAAAGTTCTCCGTCAAGTAGATGTTGCAAACGTGTTGAAGAGTTTTAATCTGCTCAATCATACGTTCGGTGATGTAAGGGTTGCAATGTCCGCAGTTGATGACGGAAACTCCGGCGTAGCAGTCGAGATATTTTTTGCCGTTCACGTCGAAGAGATATTGCATGTTGCCGCGCACGAATTGCGGCGGATCGCTGTAAAAATGTCCGAGGCAGGGCATAATGTATTCGCGTTTCTTCTCCAGAATTTTTTTCGCGCCGATGAAATTTGGCAAGAGAATCACTCCGTTCGTAGTAGTTGTCTTGCAAAGCCTAGCACAAGGCGCGTCAAATGGCAAGTTGCCCGCGCAACTATTGAAAGTGCCATAGATTAAACCTTCGGGCTCCGCTTTTTGTTGCACGCAAAATTTTTTCTGATATAATCGCCGCAAAGGAGGTTGAATCTATGGAAGAGGCGATGTTTAACAAGTTGCGCTACTGCTTTTACGGCGGCTACACCTTGCCGCAATATTGCATTGAGCACGGAATAAAAAAACCGCTCTTTGTCATTGAGAGAGATGCCAAAGCTTTTCTGCTGGAAGTCCATGCTCAATTCCGATGCGATAAGCGAATTTTATCCGTGCAATTTTGTTTTATTGACGGCAGCAATGAGCCTGAAACTATTCGCCATGGTCAAGCAATGCTCGGTAACCCTATTACGGTTAATCATATTTCTCAAATGTTGATTAGTCAGTTTGATGCAGTTATCTTTCTCACGCCGAAAAAATATGGACTGAACGCAAACCGAATCATTTTCTTCCGCGAGTTGGAAAATTTTTTTATTCAGCGAACAAACGTAGACATTCCCGTCCTGCATTTCCTGCAACGCTTTCCCAAAGTCAAACTTGTTCTTACCAACTTCCCGAATTATATTGGACGTTATGAAAGCGGAACTGAATTTGAAAAACAACTCCCTGGCGCAGATGACTTGCTCCGAACGCTTAGAGCGAATAAGGACAAGCATATAGCAAATCCATTTGATAAGCTCGGCTACACTAATGCGGACGTGCTGAATATCTTGGGATATGATAGAGCAAAAACTAATCTTGACGGCACGACTTCGCTGGTTGACGACACGCATCCTTTAATGAACGTTCGCAACGGCAAACGATCAACTGCTTATCAACCCGAGCATTACACGAATAAAATTTATTTTCTCGGTCCGTGTTATTTTTTCGGCAGGAACGCGCCATATGACAAGACGATTGAGAGCTATCTTCAGAAAATGCTCAACGAAAACAATCTGCCTTATCGCGTCGAAAATATGGGTCAAGCTTTTTCCGAACGTTCGCAGGACATGTTTTATAACCTTAACGCTTTGAATCCCGCGCCCGGCGATATTATTTTTTTCTATCTTTGGGGCATGCATTCAAATGGCGATGTTATCCCGTTCTTTGATTTGAGCGACGCTTTCGATCCGCCTGTTGATTATCGAGAAGTTTTTTGCACAAAGGGTCACGTTAACGAGCTTGGCTATAAACTTGTCGCGGAAAAGTTTTTCAAGTTCCTGACGGAGAACAATTTCTTCAAAGATAAAGAATTTAAATACCCCCCCCCAGTGTACCTTACTTCCATCGCTATGGTATACCACCTTGGGTCGAGCAGAGCGGCGTAAAAAATTTTTCCAACGCGGAACTGGAGCAATACAAGCAAACTTTGCGGACAAAAAAAATTCCAATCGGAGCAATCGTCATGAATTGCAATCCTTTCACGCTCGGTCATCGCTATCTTGTCGAATACGCGGCTAAAAAAGTTGCGCGGCTGTATATTTTCGTCGTGGAAGAAGATCGCAGCGAATTTCCCTTCGCGGACAGATTTGAACTCGTCAAGCAGGGCGTCAAGGACATTCCGAACGTTGAAGTCA
>CAMNPA010000277.1 GCA_946547205.1 uncultured Selenomonadales bacterium
TCATGCGCAACGTTTCGCCCGACGGCAGAATTTATCAAGCGGGAACTTTGAGCGGAAATCCTTTGGCGATGACTGCGGGCATTGAAACGTTGACGATTTTGCTTGAAGAAAATTTGACGCCAAAAATAATCGCGCAGACTTCAAAGCTCGTTGACGGCATAAGAAAAGCCGCGCTCAAGTCGAACGTCACGATTCAAACGCCGCAAGCCGGCTCAATGTTCGGAATATTTTTCAGCGCGAAGGAAGTCACCAATTACGACGAATCAGCCGCCGCGAATCAAACGCTGTTCAAAAAATTTTTCGCGTCGATGTTGGAGCAAGGAATTTATCTCGCGCCGTCACAGTTTGAAACGCTTTTCATGTCGGCAGTGCACAGCGACGAAGACATTTCGCGGACGATTGACGCGACAGAAAAAGCTTTTGTAGGAATTAGAGACTAGGGACCAGTTTTTTGCCGTTGATGTGATAAGCCGTGCCGTTGACGTTGAAACTCGTCGCAGTAAAATTTTTCAGCGTGACAGCGTTGGAAATCGTGCCGACTTTGAAATAGACTTCGCCCTTAGATTTGCTGTAAGTGCCGGAGAAAGTTTCACTGATTTTCAAAAGGTCGTCGTCGCCGAAACCAAAGATAACGTCGTTGCCGTCGTCGTCGTTGTAAATGAACGTGTCCGCGCCCGCGTCGCCCCAAAGCGAATCATTGCCCGCATCGCCGCGCAGAGTGTCATTGCCCGTGCCGCCGTAAAGTTTATCATCGTATGAACCGCCGCGAATTGAATCATTGCCTTTGCCGCCGTTAATCGTGACGTTGTCGCCCCAATTCCTAATCGTATCGTTGCCAGAGCCGCCGAGAATTGTCACGTTGTCGCCGCTATTGCTAATGGAATCGTTGCCGTTGCCGCCGCTGATTGAAACGTTCGCACCGCCGCTGCCAATGGTATCGTCATCTGCGCCGCCGAAGATCGTAACGTTGGAGCCGTTTTGATTGTTGATAAAGTCATTGCCTGCGCCGCCGTCGAGCAGAGATTTTTCGGGCGAGCTGATAATTTTGTAAGTGTTGGTCGCGTCGTCCCATTCGCTGTGAATGGCGTTGTAAATTTCATCATTGCCGGAGCCTGTGCGAATCGTTGATTTCGAGCCGCTGTTGACAACAACATCATTGCCTTTGCCCGTGCTGATTGAAACGTTCGCGCCGCTGTTATTGACATAATCATTGCCGGTGCCGCTGTTAATTGTTGCCTTGTCGCCGAGATTTTCTATGCCGTCGAGCCCGGAGCCGGTCGTTATCTTCACTTTGTCGCCTTCGTTGTGAATGTACCAGCTGCCCTTTGTCTTGTTGATGGTCGCGGAATTTTTCGTGTTGATGAATTCAGTTCGTCCCGCCTTGATGACTTTGACGTTGCCTTTAGAATCTTTGACGCTGATTTTGTCCGCATCGACGTGTTCAAAAGTGAGCGAGCCTTTGCCGACGTTGACGACGATATTCCCGTTGTCAGCCTTTGTCGTCGAGTAGGAGCCGCTTGCCAAGTTGACGGTCAATGATACGCCGCGTGCACCATAAGAACCGTGAATCACGTCGTCGCCGTCGCCGCTTGCGTAAATAATTTCAGTGTTGCCGTTCGCGCGAAGCGTATCGTCACCTTTGCCGCCGTTGACAGAAACATTGTCGCCGAAGCTTTGAATTGAATCGTTGCTCTTGCCGCCGCTGATTGAAACGTTCGCGCCGTAGCTATAGATGACGTTTGAAGTCGACTTGCCCTTGACGGTTGTATTGCCGTCGTAATTGTTGATGATGTTGACGGAAGAAATATTTTTCGTCGACGTGGCGATGTTGACCTTTGAAACGTCCGAGACGCCGTTAAGTGTAATTGTGTTCTTGCCGACTTTGACGAGCGCATAGCCGTCCTTTTGACTCGTGGAATATTTCGCGCCTGTTATAACCAACGTATCGAGCATTCCGAAATTTTGAATGGTGTCGTTGCCGTCGCCGGACTTGTAAACATAAACCGCACCCGCGCCGTAAGAATTGATCGTATCATTGCCTTTGCCGCCGAGAATCGTCACGTTGTTGCCGCTTGAGTAAATGTAATCGTTGCCGTCGCCGCCGTTGAGTGAAACGTTATCGCTGTAGCTGTCAATTTCGTCATTGCCCGCGCCTGCATCGATTGAAACGTTCGATCTCTCATTTACAATCCAATCGACACCGTCGCCGCCGAGAATTTTGACGTTCGCGCCGTAGTTGTAAATTTCATCATTGCCGTTGCCGCCGCTGATTGAGACGTTCTCGCCGTAATTTGTTATCGTGTCTTTGTCTGCACCGCCGCTTATCGTGACGTTTGAATTGTTGTTGACGATTGAATCATTGCCTGCACCGCCGAGAATTTTTGAATCGGACGCGTGATTAACAATGGTATCGTTTCCTTCGCCGCCGACGAGTGAAGAATATTCGCCGACTTCGCTGTAGCTTTCGATATAATCATTGCCTTTGCCGCCGCTAATCGTGGTGTGAGTGCTCCAATTCTGCGCAAGGTCATTGCCGTCGCCCAAATCGACAAAATTTTTCGTGCCGCTCGTCTTGGTGAAGTCGTCGCCTGCACCGGCATTAATCGTGACTTTGGAATAACCGCGCGAATAATCGTTGTCAATCCAATTCGTGCTGATGATAACGTCGCCGCCGCTCGTGCCGTTGACTTTGGCGTTATTCTTGTCGTTGCGGATAATGTTGAGGCGTTCGACATTCTTAACCGAAGCAACCGTATTGATTGAGTCTCTTCCATAATCTTTGATGACGATTGAGCCGCCGTCACTCATGTTGATTGTAAAGTCGCCGTTGTCGTAATTGCGAACCGAAGATTTAACGCTTGCTTTGCCGAGAACGAGCGTGCTTGAAAGTTGGAAACTTTGCAGAGTGTCATTGCCGCCGCCGTAAACGTAAGCCATGCCTTCGCCCCAGCTTTGGATATAATTGTTTCCGTCGCCCGCGCTGATTG
>CAMNPA010000278.1 GCA_946547205.1 uncultured Selenomonadales bacterium
GTCGTTGTCAACGTCTTCCATGAACCAGCCGACCGTCGTATTGTTGTCGTGCGTGCCCGTGTAAGTGATTGAGTTTTCCGGCGGAACAAAACCGATTCGACCGTGTTCATTGTAATGCAGCTCGAAATGCAAAACCTTCATGCCCGGGAAGCCGCAATCTTCGCGCAGAGCATCAACGGCGTCAGTGATAATGCCCAAATCTTCCGCGACAATCTGTTTATCGCCAATCTCCTTGCGAATCTCGTTGAAGAAGTTCAAGCCGGGACCTTTGATCCATTCGCCGTTGATGGCAGTCTTCGCGTCGCCGGGAATTGACCAATACGACTCAAACGCGCGGAAGTGGTCAACGCGGACAATGTCGACAAGCTCATAAATTCTCTTGAAACGCAACTTCCACCACTTGTAATGATTCGCCGCCATTTCGTCCCAATCGTATTGCGGATTGCCCCAAAGCTGTCCCGTCGCGCTGAAATAATCGGGCGGAACTCCCGCAACTTTTTCGGGATGTCCTTCCTCGTCAAGCTGAAACTCCTGTTGATTTGCCCACGCGTCCGCCGAATCTGCAGATACGAATATCGGCATGTCGCCCATAATCTCAATGCCGCGTTCAAGCGCGTATTTGTGAAGTTTATTCCACTGCGCCGCGAAAATGTATTGCTCAAACTCCGTGAACAAAATTTCATCGGCAAGTTCTTTGCGCCACGCCGCGAGAACTTTTTTGTCGCGCTGTTTAATTTGAATGTCCCACTCAATCCAATATTTGCCGCCGTGATGTTTTTTAATCGCCGCGAACAGTGCGTAGTCGTCGAGCCAATATTTCTGAGCCGCGCAGAATTTTTTGAAGTCATCGGCAAGCGCAGAATCTTTTTTCAGACGAGCTTTGAAGTTTTCAAAAGCTTTGGTCAATGCCGCGTCCTTGAGCTTTTCGACAGCCTCAAACTCCACGAATTTTGATTTGCCGAGCTTAGCGGGAACTTTAACGTCGCTCTCTTTAAGCAAACCGTCTTCAATCAGCGCGTCGATTGAAATTAACATCGGGTTGCCCGCGAATGCCGACGGCGATTGATAAGGCGAGTAACCGTAGCCGACAGGATTGAGCGGCAGAATTTGCCAGATTGATTGTCCCGCCGATTTGAGATAGTCGACGAATTCAAACGCTTCTTTGCCCAGGTCGCCGATACCGTATTTTGACGGCAAGCTTGTCGGATGCAAGAGAATTCCTGCGCGGCGGTCGTAATTCTGTTTTTCGGGCACGTGACGGAGCAAAATTCCTTCCAACGCCTCAATCTTGAAGGTGACACGTCCGCGAGTGACGGGAAATTTTTTCTTCGGATTATCGGGCTCAAATGCGTCGACGAACGCGCCGTTAGCAAAGTCGCTCACGTCGAATGAAACTTCCTTCGCACGAGTCTTGGAACGATTGAACGCGACAAGATAAATGTCGTTGTCAGCTTCCGCGCCGAAAACGTCGTGCCCGTTGCGAATGATTCGAGCATAAGCGACAATGTCACCTTTCGACGGCATCGGAACAAGTTCGCCGGTCTGCAGAACGAGATTTTCATTGCGGAGCTTGATGAATTTTTTGTACGTCGCCAAAAGTTCACGGTCGCCGCCGTCCCAAGGATACGGTCTGCGATTCGTCGGGTCTTTAAAGCCTTGCATGCCCAATTCGTCGCCGTAATAAATGCACGGAACGCCGGGATAAGTCATTTGCCAAAGAGCCGCCATTTTCAACCGGGCTTTACCGAGTTTTTCCGCCGCCTCGTCAAGTTTGAACTTCGACTGCTCATAAGCGGGCATTTGGTCATAATACGGAGCCTCGCCGAAAATCGTCACGGGTCTCATGATGTCGTGGCTGGCTATCAAATTCATCATCGCATAGAAATTTTCTTTCGGATAATTCTCGCGCAAACTTTCCATTCGCCGCATACAAAGTTCGCCGTCAATGTCGCCGAGGATAAAATCGAAAATGTGCGCACGCAACGGATAGTTCATCGCCGAATCCATTTCGTAGCCGCAGAGATATTGCCGTTGCACGCCGTAAGCAATTTTGTTCGACGCGTCTTCCCAAACTTCGCCAATCATCACGGCATCGGGATTGATCTTCTTCAGCTCCGCGAAAAACAGTCGTGAAAATTCTGCGGGCAATTCGTCGATAACGTCAAGTCTCCAGCCGCTGATGCCTTCGCGCATCCAATGCTTGAGCACGCTGTTTTTGTCGCGAATGATGAAATCCATATAACTTGGCGTCGTCTCGCGAACATTGGGCAACGTGTGAAAATTCCACCAGCTGTCGTAATCGGTCGGATAGTTGCGGAAATCGTACCATTCATAGTAAGGCGAATCTTTCGACTGAAACGCGCCGATTGAATCATATTTGCCTTTGCGGTTGAAATAAATGCTGTTGCTGCCCGTGTGGCTGAACACGCCGTCGATGATTATTCTAATGCCTTTGGATTTTGCAACGTCAATCAAATGTTTGAAGTCTTCGTTCGTGCCGAGTATCGGATCGATTTTGTGATAGTCGCCCGTGTCGTAGTGATGGTTGCTCTCCGATTCAAAGACGGGATTAAAATAAATCGCACTGATACCGAGCTCTTTAAGGTAGTCCAACTTTTTCTCGACGCCGCGCAGGTTGCCGCCAAAGAAATCGTAAGCGATAATCTCTTTGCTGTCCACGTCCTTAAAGTAAACGGGATCATCGCTCCAGCTCGCGTGAAAAACTGCGCCTTCTTTCGGGACAATCTCATTGCCGTCGCGATAAAATCTGTCGGGGAAAATTTGATACATCACGGCGTGCTTGAACCAATCGGGAGTCTTCGCGCCCTTTTGATAGACAGTGATTTGAAACGCGGGCGGTTGATGTTCGTAAAGTTCGCCGACGCCGCCCAAAAGTTCGGGATTGTTGCCGTAATAGTAAGTTCTGCCGCCCGTGACGATTATGAAGTAGTACCAGAGCAAGCCGCCTTTATCGGGCATTTTGACAG
>CAMNPA010000279.1 GCA_946547205.1 uncultured Selenomonadales bacterium
ATTCAAAAAGGTCTCGGTGCGTCCGACACGTCCAACTATGAAGAAATCACTTATGAAGGCTACGGACCCGGCGGAGCGGCTTTAATGCTCGATATTCTTACTGATAACCGCAATCGCACGGCGGCGAACATTCGACACATTTTCAGCAAACACGGCGGCAATTTGGGCGAGAACGGTTGCGTCGCGTGGATGTTCAAGAAAAAAGCCGTCTTCACTGTCGACAAAGAGACTTTCGACGACGAGGACGCGCTGATGGAAATTGCGATGGATGCCGGTGCCGAAGACTTTGAATCCGCCGACGACGCCTTTGAGATAACCGCCGACCCTGACGACTTCAACGCCATTGAAAACGCTCTTGCCGAAAAAGGCATTGAGACCGCTTCCGCCGAGATAACGCAGGTGCCCGATACGACCGTCACTTTGACCGATAAGGACGCCGAGAAAATGCAAAAGCTCCTTGACGCGCTTGACGAAGACGACGACGTTCAAAACGTTTACGGCAATTATGAGTTTGCAGAATGATGAACGTAAAATATTTTTGCGCACCGAATTTGCGCGAAGTCTTGCCCGAAGCGAAACCTTGCTTGTTCGATTATTTGGGCGAATCACCCGCCGCATTTCCGCCGACAATTCGGACGACGTATCCGGGTTTGGCGTTCGATTTCAACTGCGGAATGCGTCTGCAAATTCCTGCGGGCAATTGGCACGTGAAAATTCTTGACGGCAACAGCGAAGTTGTTTGCTTTGATGACGACGTGTCTGACGTTGTGCTGATCTCGCTGGAAAAATTTTTCGTGCGCTGGAGATTTTTGCTTTGGCTCGACGGCAAATTTGTCTTCGATTATCTTTACGACGCCACAAATCGGCGCGTGCATTTTTATTTTTATCATGCGGGCATGGGCGACAGAATTGTTCTCTTCCCGTACATGGAAGCGTTCCGTAAAAAGTGGAATTGTCGCTTGTCGTGCACGGTCGATCCGTATTTGCAGGAGCTTATAAATTTGTACTTTCCTGCGATTGAATGCATGGAGCCGCCGAGTGATTCTTATGCGACGTATTTTCCTGCGCCGAGTTTCAGCGTACTTTTCGCGCCCGAAAAAATTATCAAAGTTCCGATGGAAAAATTCGGTCAACAAATCTTCGGGCTTAATTGCGTGGAAAAAATCGTCTACACTCCGACGAAGCCGCGACAAATTATTGAGCCTTACGTTTGCATTGCCGCGCAGACTTCCGCGACGATTAAGACGTGGCTCAATCCAAACGGCTGGTCTGAAGTCGTCGCTTATCTGAAACGTCGCGGCTATCGTGTGCTTTGCATTGACCGAGACGTTGAGCAAACTTCACACGGTATCACTGTGAAAATGCCCGACGGTGCGGAAGATTTCACGGGCGATTTGCCGTTGAGTGAACGCGTGAATCTCCTTGCCCATGCGGAATTTTTTATCGGCATGCCGAGCGGTTTATCGTGGCTGGCTTGGGCGGCGAATGTTCCCGTTGTTTTAATCGGCGGAATAACTGCTTGGTGGTTTGAATTTTCTACGCCTTATCGCGTCGTCAATCGGCTTGTCTGTCACGGTTGCCACAACGACACAACTATTCCCTGGGCGACCTTTGAAAATTGTCCGTATCATCAGGGCACCGAGCGCGCTTACGAATGTCAGCGGAAAATTTCTGCGCGGCAAGTCATCAACGCGATTGACGAACTCATCGACGACAAACGTGCGGGACGTTTCAGCTACCCGAAATTTCTTTGAACAGGTGATTAAATGCTTGCACTAGGAATTGATCCCGGCACGGCGATTTGCGGCTATGGTCTCGTCGAACAGATTCACGGTCGGCTTGTCGCAAAAAAATTCGGCGTGATAACCACGAGTCCTCAAGCTCTAATGCAAGACAGGCTGCTAAAAATTCACACGGAACTTGACGCGCTGATAAAAAATTTTCAACCGCAAGTTATGGGCGTCGAGAAACTTTTTTTCGGCAGAAACTCAACGACAGCAATTCCAGTCGGACAAGCGCGCGGAGTCGTCCTTTTGAGTGCGGCACAAAATAATCTGGACGTGGTGGAGATAACGCCAAACGAAGTCAAACAATCGATAACGGGCTACGGCGGCGCGGACAAGAAACAAGTCATTTACATGGTGACGAAAATTTTAAACCTTTCCGAGCCGCCAAAACCCGACGACGCTGCAGACGCATTGGCAATCGCAATCGCGGCAGGTTACGAGGCAAATTCACTCGCGCGACGAAATTTTTTTGGAGATTTGAAATGATTGGTTATCTTAGCGGGCAACGTGACGTTGCATCCAACGGGTCTGCTTTGCAATCTTCGTAACTGCGATTGATTTATTTTACCGCGACGAATTTTTTTTGGAGATTTGAAATGATTGGTTATCTTAGCGGCAACGTGAAGTTTCTTTTCGACGACAGCTGCATTCTTGACGTGAACGGCGTCGGCTACAAAATTTTCGTTGATTCGCAATCGCGGCAGGCTTTGACACTCAACGCGGCGGCAGAATTTTTTATCCACACGGCGGTTCGTGAAGACGCAATAACTTTGTTCGGCATGGCAAATCGTGCGGCGTTCGAGCTGTTTGAAATGCTGTTGACGGTTTCGGGCGTGGGAGCAAAGTCGGCGTTGGCAATCGTGTCGAAAATTTCTGCGGCGGATTTTGCGCGCGCGGTCACATTGCAAGACGTGAAAACTTTGACGCGACTGCCCGGCGTCGGCAAAAAATCTGCGGAACGAATTTTGTTGGAGCTTAAAGACAAAGTCAAACCGCTCGCCGAAAATTTCTCGTCGAAAGATTTTCAGCCCGCGCAGATTCAATCGACGGCTCAAGACGACGCGTCGGAAGCGTTATCGGCATTGGGCTACACGTCGGCGGAAATTTCAGCGGCATTCAAACGCGCGCCAAAGAATTCGTCGACGGAGCAGCTGATAAAATTCGCGCTCAAAGAATTGAATCGTTTCGCTTAAGGTG
>CAMNPA010000280.1 GCA_946547205.1 uncultured Selenomonadales bacterium
AGCGGCAAAATCATTCCGCCGGGATAGCCGAAAATTATATCGACGCCGCGTTCGCGCAAGCACTCGACGATTGCCCGTGCGCCTGTCATTATCATAAAATCACCTCGTCAAATGGTAAGCTCGTCGAATTTTATCACAAAAATTTTCGGCGCGTCAAAAAAAAATTGCCCGACGATTTGCCGAGCAGACTTGCGATTGAATCATTTATTTAAAATTCGTTCGCTGAACAGATACGCCGCGACAAGATTTTTTCCGTGTTGATTGAGCGCAGGATTTTCCAACGCCTCAAAAAAATTTTTCTGCACTTCATGCGCCTTGAAGTCATTAGAAGCCACGTCCATAAAGCTAAAGTGCTTATCGATGAAAAATTTTAGCACGGCGTGACGGACATCGGGATTCGCGCGGAAAAATTCCTGCCGGCACATAAATTCATCGGTCAAAGCCGCAACGTTCGTGATGACATTCAAAAAAAATTTCACGCCTTCACTTTTCCGAACAAAGTTTTTGGAAAGAGAAATGCTGCGGATTCTGTGAATGTTCGCGGCAAACGGCACGCGCAAATAATTTTTCGCAAGGCATACACACTTAAAGCCAAAGATCATATCTTCCGAATATGTCAGATTCGGGAAATCGATTTTGTTTTCAATCAAGAATTCGCGCCGAAAAAATTTTCCCCAAGGCAACCAAAAATATTTTTCGTCGACGTAATCTTTCATGCGCACACGTAAATTTTCTGTCTCAAGTTGCGGCGTCGTTGAAAAATCGTCGGAGCTGTCACTCTGCAGTTGCAAATCTGCGCGGGCGAAATTTTTTTCAGCCGTGCCATAAAAAACAAAAGCCTTGACGGTGTGGACAACGTCGGCTTGAAATTCTTCGGCGGCTGAAAAGAAATCGTCAAGTGCGGTCGGCAAAAGCGCATCGTCATTGTCAATGAACGTGACGTATTTGCCCGCAGAATTTTTTATGCCGATGTTTCGAGGAATGCCTGCGCCGCCGGAATTTTTTTCGGTGTGAAAAATTTTCAGTCGTCCGCCGAAATGTGGAGCAAGCTTTTCAACTTCCGCAACGCTGTTATCGGTCGAGCAGTCATCAACGACAAGAACTTCGCAGTCCGCAAATTTCGACGCGAGCACGCTGATTAGACATTGACGAATAAATTTCTCGGCGTTGTACATCGGGATAATGACGGAAATTTTCGGTGCGTCCATAAAAATTCTCCTTGCAAAAAAATTTGCCGCTCACTGAAAACGAACGACGAGCTTATTCGACTTCCGCGACGCCGTTATCGGTCGAGCAGTCATCAACGACAAGAACTTCATAGTCCGCAAATTTCGACGCGAGCACGCTGATTAGACATTGACGAATAAATTTCTCGGCGTTGTACATCGGGATAATGACGGAAATTTTCGGTGCGTCCATAAAAATTCTCCTTGCAAAAAAATTTGCCGCTCACTGAAAATGAGCGACGAACTTATTCAACGTTTGCCGAATTGTCGGCGAATCATTTCCTGCACCAACTCTATCGCACCGCGTCCCAGTCCCGTTTCGCGCGAAATTTCTTCGATTGACATGCCGGCTAAAATCATTTCTTTGATAATCGATGAGTCCGTTGTTTCAAGTTTAAGGTCGCGGCGTTCGGAGCTTTGAACTTTTTCGGGCTTAACTTTTTCGCGCGGTTTATCGGTCACTTTGTCGCGTGAACCGGTTTCTTCCGCTTCACGTATCGCATCGAGTGCCGCTTTCCGAACGTCGCGTTGTTTACGTTTGACGCGTTTCTTGCGCAGAGATTGTGCTTGCGTTTCAACGTTGTCCGATTCGTCGGAAGGAGTTTCAGCCATTTTCGCCGATGCCTCTTCCAATTTTTTGCGCGTCGATTCAATTTTGACGGGATCTGCCTCGACGACTTTCATTGGCTGTTTATTTTCCGGCGACAGAACGATTGATTCACGTTGCGGCGGAACTTCGGGCTTAGGCGTTTCGGCGATTGATTCTTCCAAAATTTTGTCGAATTCTTTTTCGGGAGCCGCGTCTTTTTGTTCAGGCAAATTTTGTCGCGCAACCGTCGGCATTGTGATTGGTCCCAGAGGATTTAGCGGCGGCGCGGGCGGCGAAGTCGTTACTTGCGTCGGCGGTTGAGTTCGTCGCGGAATTGGCGCGGGCGGTATCGGCATGACCGGCGGCTGTGAAATTATCGGCTGCGTTATCGGCGGAATTGTCACGGGCTGCTGAACGGGAAAAGGTGCCGTCATTGCCAAGTTAAGCTTGCGTTCAACGACATCCATTTTCCGCTGCATCGAGTCGACTTCGGAGCCTGCGTCGTCCAATTTCGCCAACAGGTCACGAATCTCGCCGGACTGCCCTTCGCTCTTTTTGAGCAACTTCTTCAGCTCAAGAACGCGTCCTTCAAGTTGTGCACGATTGCGCTCCGATTCATCAAGGACACTTTCAAGGTGCGTAACGTGATTTTCCATGCGCCCGATGATTTCGTTGGCAGTGCGTTCCAATTCCTGTTTGAGCTTGCCTGTCGAATCGGCAACTTCTCTGCGCTCTTGAAGGTCACGGTTGCGCCGACGTGTGTTTGTCCACGCGACGAAAACTATTCCTGCGCCGACGACGATAAGCAAAAACATAAACTCGATAATCATAGGGAAATATCCAAAAAATGCCCGCGCCTGGGATCGACGGCATAATTTTCTTTTTCGGGTTCAGGTTCGGGTTTATGTCGACGACTGCTGTAATAATGACCGCCTTGCCTGTTGCGACGGTCGGGATCGTCTTTGATTCTGCCGCCCTCGGCATCGTCTTTGGTGCGAACTTGTTTTTGCTTAAGCTCGGCGTCAAGTTTTTCGCGCACCATTTGAAAATTCTGTTGCAATGCCGACGCGTTGTTTAAATCGTGCTGAACTTGAGCGGCGTTGTTTGCATTGGCATAAGTCATTTGAACGCCAACGGGAGCAATTTCCATGTCGTCAACTCCTTTC
>CAMNPA010000281.1 GCA_946547205.1 uncultured Selenomonadales bacterium
ACCTTGGCAAGGTTGTGCTCTACCACTGAGCTACTTCCGCAAATTCTGGAGCGGAAAACGAGGCTCGAACTCGCGACCCCAACCTTGGCAAGGTTGTGCTCTACCACTGAGCTACTTCCGCTCGTCTTAGTCACTTGACTAACACAGGGCGCATTATAATTGCTTTGCTGAATTTTGTCAAGAAAAAGTTTCGCAGGATTTGAGTCGGTGCTTTCGATTTGGCGTGTTAATTTCTTTTCATGTTTAGGATCTACTTTTTCTTTGTCGGCGTCAAAGAAAAAGTAGCAAAAAGAAAGACGCTTTATCCGCCTATCGTCGCATCACGCGACGCGGTCGGCGGCGGCGCGCGTCCATGCGCGCCGGGTCTTGCCTTCATTCAACGTGATTTTTATCGACAGCTCCTAAAACAACATCAAAGTCACGGCGATTATCGTCAGAACTGCTGCCTCTGTGAAGTTGAGAATTCGCCCGATATTTTTCTTGCCGATGATTAATCGTCTCACGCGTCCTGCGAAAATTGCCACGCCGGAAAAAATTATCAGTGCTTGCACCGCGAACGTCACGCCCAAAAATAAAATCGTCAAGCCCGCGTGTTCGCTCGAAAGGTCGATGAATTGCGGAAGGAACGCTAAAAAGAACAGCAACACTTTCGGATTGAGCACGTTCATCAAGACGCCGCGCTTATAAAGTGCCGCCGACGAGACTTTTGCGCCCGAACGTGTCAACGAAAATTTTTTGCCTGCCCGCGCAGATTTGAAGGCTCCGAACGCCAAGAACAGCAGATAAGCCGCGCCGAAAATTTTGAGCAGAAGCATTGCCGTCGCCGAAGATTTTATCAACGCCGCCACGCCGATCATTACAAGCGTCGTGTGAAAGACGATTCCGCTCACCAGTCCGCACGCCAAAATTATTCCGGCTTTTGCTCCGTCCGATAAGCTTTTCGTCAGCAAATAAATGATGTCCGGGCCGGGCGCGAGTGTCAGCAAAATTGATGCCGTCAAAAAATAAATGAAGGTCGTTGCGTCCAATTAAAGCACCTCAAATCAATTTCGGTAAATGGTCGTCTGTTCTTTGGGAAAATGGTTAGACAGATAAAACTGAACTTTCGCGGCGACAACGGCATCACTCAAAGCGTCGTGGGCAACGTGTTTAATGCGCAACTTTTTCGCGACGGTAACTAAGCTGTAATCGTCAAGCTCTTCCAATTTTCCGGGATAGTAACGACACTCGCGAACGTTAGCCAAAATATCGAACGCCGCAAATTTCGGGCAAGGGATTTTGTAACGGGCAAACGTCGTCACCAGACAGCTCAAGTCGAATGGCAAATGATAAGCCGCGATAGTTTGTCCCGCGATAAATTTTTCAATCTGTTGCCACAACGCGTCAAAGGTCGGAGAATTTTTCACATCGTTAAAAGTTATGCCGTGAATGTTCGTGTGAATGAAATCTTCATACGGCGGGCGAATCATGAAGTCAGTCGCGTAAATCACCGAATTATTTTCCACGACGGCGAGTCCGATTTGACAAACCGAGTCGAAAAAATTATTGGCGGTTTCAAAGTCAATGACGACAAAATTTTTCGGCACGGGCTCCGACGTTCGCGATTTGAATGTGTGCAGAATATTTTTCGGCGATAAGACGGCAGCAGTGACTTTTTCCGTGTCGGCAGTGAAAATTCCCAGCTCCATCGCCAAACGATACATGTGCTTGCAAGGTCGTTGACGCCGCTGAAAATCGGGACAAGTGCAACTTTCCAACGTGACAGCATAATTTTTAATCGTGCCCGTCTGCGCGGCAAAATCGACGTGATCCATTTTCAAATCCATTGCCCGACTTTGACGAATTAATTGCTCGTGCCCTCTGTGCGAAATTTTTTTCAACGGTACAAGTGAATTCATGAGTTGCCTCCAAAATTTATTTTGCGGTGAGTTCCTTCAAGAGAGCCGAGCAACCGAGAAAAATTTTCGCGCAAGCTTTATCGTGTTCGCCTTTGTAGCCGGGATCTTCCACGCTTATATTGTTCCCGTCAAAATCTTTGAGCAGCCGAATTTTTTTGTCGGGATCGCCGTTGCAAGTCGTCTTCAACGTTTTCAAAACTCCGCTGTCCAAGGCAATGATGAGATCGAAAGTTTTGTAGTATTGAGCTTTGAAATTTTTTGAGACGTGCTCTCCGACGGGAATTTTATTTTTGCTCAACGTCGCGCTTGTCCGTAGCCCGATAGGTTCGCCGCCTTCAGTGATGCTGCCCGACGAGTCGACGTGAATTTTTTCGGCAAAGCCCGCGCCATTAAGCAGGTGCCGCATGATATATTCCGCCATGGCCGAGCGACAAGTATTCCATTCGCAAACAAACATGACACTTTGAACAGAGTTTGAACTCAATTTGAAGCCTCCTGACGTATTAAAAAAACTTTCCCGTGATTTTATCGCGAGCGTCTGATTTTTTGGTGAACTGCTTTTAAAATTCTGCGCGGCGGTGTAGAATAGGCGCGTTTGAAATTTTATGCAAAGGAGTCAAAAGTTTTATGCCCGTAATGGAATATTTGGAGCGCAATGCCGCGTTGTATGGTGATGAAGTTGCGCTCGTGGAATTGAATCCCGCCGTGGCTGACGGTCGCCGCATGAGCTGGAAAGAATTCAGCTTGATTGAATCCAACACCTTCGCGCCGTATCGTCGTGAGATAACTTGGCGAGTCTTCGACGAAAAGGCAAATCGTTGCGCTAACCTGCTGATTGAACGCGGCGTTCGCAAAGGTGACAAGGTTGCGATTCTCATGTACAACTGCTTGGAGTGGCTTCCGATTTATTTTGGCGTGTTGAAGTCGGGAGCGATTGCTGTGCCGTTTAATTTTCGTTACGACGCTGCGGAAATTTTGTATTGCGCGGAACTTGCCGAAGTCGACGTGATAATTTTCGGCTCGGAATTTATCGGGCGCATTGAAACGAATGCTGAACGACTTAGCAAAGGACGC
>CAMNPA010000282.1 GCA_946547205.1 uncultured Selenomonadales bacterium
TCAAGACTAAACCGCAACTGCCAGCGGGCTTTTGAAGAGAAAAATTTAGGATAAACCGAGTGTCAGTCAGTTTATCCGTAGCCAATAGGATTATTTTTTTTGCTCAAAAGCGGTTTGTGTTTTATCTTTGTAGATTTTCGCGTTGACGTCTTGCCAAGGTATTACGTAAAACGTCGCGCCGTCCGAGCGGTTTACACGATACGAATCAGGATTGTTGGCAATATAATCGCGAATGTCACTTGTCGGAGCAATGGCTACTTCTGCGCTCAATCCGTTGTTAGTCACGAATCCTTGCAAGGTATAATCGGCAGTCACGAATCCTTCTTTCAAAGCCCACAAATCCTTATCGTGTTCGGTCAATGCGCCGGAGCGTCGGCTTCGACGCCGTGAAAAAGCCGAATAACAGCAACCGCGCTGAAAACGCGACGACACTCCATGAATCTTGCCTTTGTTATCGATTACCAAGCAATCAATCCCATGCTGAACATCAAGCGCGGTTTCAAAGTCGGTTTCGTGATTTTCAGACGAGAAAATTAATTTCGTGCCGAAATACTTTTCAAGCGCAGGGCGTCCGAAAATTTGAAAATCACTGCGTGATTGTGCCGCGTCAACTGCGTAGCTAGTTGACATAATCATTTCTCCTTTCGTCGTTGTCTCGTAACATTTCGACGACTTCAATTTGATAACGCAGGATTTTGAGCGCGGTATCATAATCGCCGTCAAGTTCACGGACAAAATTATCTGCGCTTTCGACGAATGCTATTGCCAATTCAGGCGAGCCGGTAAATTCGATTAGATTGTCAATGAACATTGGCTCCTTATCGGGAGCCTTTTTATTTTGCATAGAATCACCTGCCTTTCAAAATCAAAACGTCGGGTTCGACGCCGAAAAATTTTGCCAACGCACCAATCGTTTTTAACGTCGCGGTCGCGCCGTCTTGCAGCACACGGCTTGCAGTCGTCGAATTAATTTGTGCACCGGTCGCGAAGTCTCTAAGCGTCAAAGCTTTGGAGATAACCAGCCGACGAATCAAAGTTGCGTCCACTTCAAACATTCACTATCACCTACCTTTATTTAATATTGAGCAATACTCAATTTTAAAGAGTTTTAAGGAGTATACATCGTTTTAGTTAAAACGTCAAGACTATAAAAAAAAATAAATCCTTGCCGTTACAAGGATTTATCATCGTAATAAAGAGTCGGAGGAAATGTTTAATGCGTCGGCAAGCCTTATTAAATTTTTCATGGTCGGTTCACTCATGCCACTTTCATAATATGAAAGTGCTGAAGGAGTAACATGAATCATCGACGCCACGTCTTTTTGAGTTAATCCTTTAGCTTGCCGAGCGGCTTTAAGTCTTGCGCCAAATTCTTTGCGATATTGCATGTCAAGGATTTTTTCAATGTTAACGAACAGACGCCCGAATCCTAAATTGAAAATTTCTACCCTATCGTCGATAAAATTCAGTTGTCGGAGCGTTGCCGCGTCGGCTTCGACGTCTGCACCCTGCGTCGCCTGTTCGACAATTTTATCTTTCAACGCTGCAATGTTTTCTTTCACAAGCCGCCGATATTCTTTCAGCTTGTCATCTAAGGCGTGCAGGTCGGCAAGTTTTTTCTCAATAGCCGCCGAATCATTGAGCCCCGTAACGTCGAAGGTTTCTATAATTTCTGCGTCGGTACCGAGCGGTAGATTTAAGCCTTTGAAGAATGGTTGCTGTAAAATTCTTTTGGCGTCGAAGTCTTTCACGTGACATCGCCGCCGTTCGTCTCGTTAGTCGGCGCGGCTTGCTTCTTCTTGCCGGTGCGTTTTGGTTTAGGCGGAAGGTTGAAGACCGGAGTTGAATTCATATCATAGCGTTCACGATTAATATTGTCTAACAGTTGCCGATTGTGTTCAATTTCGCGTCTCAAAATCGCCTTTAAAAATTCAGTTGGACTTGCGAATCTACCGGCGAGGGCAAAAACTTCAACCGCGCGTTTCATTTCAGGCGAGCACCGAAAATTAATCGTCGCTTTGTTTTCGTTAGTCTCGTCTTTGTTAGTCTCGTCTTTTTTTTGTGCCATAAACATTCTCCTTTCGTGTTTAGGCGACGCCGCCAAAAAGCGTGTCAGCAACCGACAATTCAGCGCGGCGCGTCTGCAGGTCGATATCGTGTAAATATGTCATTGTGACATTTAAGCTTGAATGACGGAGCATGTCAGAAACTTCGCGAAGGTCAACGCCGTTTTTGATTGCTTGCGTCGCGGCGAAATGCCTTGTCGAATGTGCCGTGATTCTTTTGTTGTCGACGCCAATTTCTTTCAGACGCGATTTAATTATCTTGCCGACGCTTTGTGCCGACAACCGCTTTTGGCTTGACGCGTTGCGAGCCGTGGAAGAAAAAGCCGGTGTCTGTTCGTCGGTTGAGTAAAGCGCGTCTTTTTTGACTTTATCGCCACGCGCCGCCCAATATGCAAAAATCATGTTCGCGACAATCGGAGCTACTTTGACAATACCGCCGTCCGCTTTGCTTGCGTCGCCCTTGCCCTGTACGCGAAGTTCATAGTAGCCGCCCGCGTCCGTCAAGTCTTCGACGTTCGCGCGTTCAATCTCGCAAGTTCTAAGACCGCATTGTAAGCACAATGCACAAACTGCTTTGTCTCTTAAAGACTTTTCGTTATTGCCGACAATAGCCGCCAATAACTTTTGAGCCTGTTCGATTGTCAAAGCGTCTCTTTTGTGCGTAATTGATTTTTTGATTCGGAGCGGTTCAGAATCCTGCGCGACGTCGCGATAAATGCCTTGCTTGTGGAGGAATGCGAAAAACATTTTCGTGCATGTCACGTACAACCGTTGCGTCGACGCCGATTTACCTGCCGAGCGCAATTCATTGATAAAGCTGTCAATATCCGCTGTTGTCGGAGCCGTGATACCATGCAACGCGAAATATTTTATCAAGACTTTAACCGCATTTCTGTAAGT
>CAMNPA010000283.1 GCA_946547205.1 uncultured Selenomonadales bacterium
GGCATGGATATGTTGGTTACGATTTACGAAACGCAGAACGATTTGCCTTGAGCGCGATTTTTACGATAAAAAAAGTTCGCGAGTCCGAAAACGGATTTCGCGAATTTTTTTATTGCATTGCCCGACCTCATCACGAATACATAAATCGCGCCGAGTCGGCTTTCGTGTATGTGCGGGAGCTCGTTTTAAGAACCAACGGTACCGAACAAAAACCTTGGATGCCTTCTAAAAATTCGCGAATATGTGATAATGAAGCGATTTGAATTTATGAATACGACCACCGAACGAATTTGCTCTGCCGAGAGCGGATTTGGCGGCGACGTTGCGACTTCTGATTGACGACGACAACTTCGACAATAAAATTTTGCTTTTGCGTGACGCGCATTTTTCGCCGGACAAGCCTGAAACGATTTCCGCGCTCAAGGTAATTTTATCAAAACGCAAGGCATTGACCCGCCCGAAGAAGGTTCGCTCAACAAAGTCGTCATGCGACTCAAAGGTCTGTCGCAAACGGGAATTTACAACATATTGTCTTTGGCGGTCTCGGAAGATGGTATGCTGACCTCACGCGACCTTACAAGTATTCTTGAACAGCTCGTAAAAAAATCCGTTATCTTGGAAATGATTCGCGTCAAGGAAACGATGAGCGACATTGGCGGATCGGAAAATTTAAAACGTTGACTTCTTCGGAAAGCTGAAATTTTTAAGCAGATAAAGAAAGCGCAAGATTTCGGCGTCGACATTCCGAAGGGCGTTTTAATTGCGGGGATGCCCGGTTGCGGAAAATTGCTGACGGCAAATTCCTGACGTGGATGCAGGAAAAAAATTCGCCCGCGTTCATTGTTGCCACAGCGAATAAGATTGACTCTCTGCCGTCCGACTGACCTTGCCTGAATTGACTTGGACAAGCTTGCCGACAAGACTGACGGTTACTGTGGCGCGGATTTGAAAGGCGTCGTCCGTGAAGCTTTGGAAAGCGTGTTCGTTAAGAAAAAGCCCGCACTTACCACTGCCGACATCTTCGACGCGATTGTCAACACGCATTCGCTGTCGGAAGTCATGAAAGAGTCGATTATCGGCATGAAAAAGAAATATGCCGAACTCAAGCTAAAGAACGCGTCCAACTGATCGGAGGGATTTATTGTGGCACTTGAATTCGGAAAAATTTTCGCCGGCGTCTCGCCGATAGTCTAGGATATTTTCGCGTCGTTTGCCAAAAAAAGCACTACCGACAAAGTGACGTGGCTGACCCAAACCTTCGCGGGCAATGAACATACTGCAAAAGAGGCGGCGTCGCTTACCGAAGAAGTTTACTTGACAATCGGCAAGTTTTCCGCAAACATGCAAAACATCGAACAGGCGTGTGCGGCGAGCAAAATCAAGGAGCAGTGGCTCAAAAATTTCATTGATGGCAACGTCAACTTGTCGCCCGAATAAAAAGGCGAATACCTTGCTCAAGCAAACGCGGCGTTGAATTTCGGCAATGCAAGTCCCGCAAACGATTGACATCACGAAGGAAGTCAATCGGCTCATGCAACAGGATTTGCCGCCCGTTGCGTCGCCCGCGCAGTGGAATCGTTACACAATGGCACCCGTCGTCAACGAACTTGGACAACAATCAATGCTTAGCGGCTCGACCGTCGACGGTGTCGAAAGTTTCAAAAACATCGGACGCGTCGCAACGGGCAAAATTTCTCCGATACAGGCAGTGGAAATATCGGGCTAGCTATCTTCGCCGTCGTCGCAGACTTTTGCACAACGGGTATCCCTGCGCAACTGCTTGCGCCAAATCTGTTGCACGAACGGTCGCGACGATATTTTCTGGGTCGGAAATTATTTGATGAGCTTAAACGTGCGGTTGAGGCAGATTGGATTTCTGCCCTGCGCTTGCAAAACGATTTGGACAGTGCCGACGCTTTCAAACGGCGCGGCGAATTTTTTCGGTGATGAGCGTGTCAATCAAAACTTTGGTATGATATCATCCGATTTTTTTATGTCGAGATCTTCGCCGACGAGCATTGCCGCCTGTCGGAGAAATTTGCTGCGCATGAGTTGATTATCGCCCGAAGCAGAGGCAAGCTCGCGGAGCAACTGCGCTTTGGCAAATATTTTGGTCTCGTCGTTATTGGCTACGGCAAATTGTTCGCGTTCCAAATTGAGGCGGTCACGTTCCAGTTCCAGACGTGCCTGCTCCGTAGTAAGGCGAAGGCGTTCGACCTCCAAGCGGCTTTGCTCAAGGTTCGTTGCCACGTTCGGTAACGTGTATGAGCCCGTTCTGAAAATACTGGGCAAGACTTCTTCGCAGACCCAATCCGAGAATTCTTCCGCCTTGGGAAGTTTGCTACGCATGATGAGTTTGTACATTCCGGCTTCGTTGATGACGGTCATTTCCTGTACGCCGCCGGGAGTCGCGATTTGTGACTTCCTTTTGAATTTGTCGGGTACGTGTTTTGCCAAGGCGTCACGCGGATTTGCGTAATTGAGAGCGACAGCGACATCTTTGCCGACGAACCACGGTTTGCCGTCAATCATAATGACACGCACTTCGCCGAATTTCTCATGCTCGAAGATGATCGGCACAAAATTTTCACTAACCATAAAAATCACTCCTTGCGTTTTGAAACAGGGCGTGTTAAGATAAACAAACACGGAGAGCCATTGCGCTTTAGGTTGGACTTTAGACGGTACAATCTTAGCACAGCGGCTTTTCGTTTGCAAGGAATAATTCGACGATTCTGTATCGGTGTGATTGACGGCAAGGCATGCGATATACTGTTTGAAAATTGTTCATGGGAATTCACTGTGACCTTGTCGAGCTACTCAATGACAACGACTTCAAAAATTATTTGCGGCAGAATTGCGCTAAGTATCCTTCAGACAAACGAATTGCTCAATCGACTGGAAGAAATTGTTTTCTTGGGCTGACGGGAATGTTTTGCGCTTGACCGATTGCCTTCGGGCTTTCG
>CAMNPA010000284.1 GCA_946547205.1 uncultured Selenomonadales bacterium
GTGACCATGTCACTCAGTTTCCCTACCATAATAAAACACTCCTTTGTTAAATCAATGCGTAATTCGTAATGCGTAATGCGTAATTGTTTTGTTAATCGTCATTGCGCATTACGCATTGCGCATTGCTAATTGACTTTTAGCGGCAATGCTCCGCGTAAATCGACGTCGAGTTTTTGCGCCGCCTTTTGATTCTCCTCTTGTATAGCTCGATAGATTTCGCCGCGATAAATTTTTATGTCTCGCGGTGCATCAATCGCTATGCGCACGTTTTCGCCCTGAACTTCCACGACGTTTATAACAATGTTGTCGCCAATCATTATTTGCTGACGAGGTTTTCTCGTCAAGACCAGCATTTAAACATCACTCCTTTTTGGCAGGTTCGGGGAAGAGGCGATGTTTCGTCGTGTAATTGCTCTTTTCCAAAACGACTTGCTTTGCCTGCATGTTGTCGGCGTTCAAGACGATGGGAGCCACCAAATTTGCCGTCATGTAACGAATTGAGCCGTTCGGAATTGTGACCATTGAATAATAGAACACGCTTTCTTGTCTTTGAATGTCAAGTTCTTTAACGGACTGATCGTCAACTTCAAACGTGTATTCCGGGAAGAACAGGAAAGGAATCGTCAGCAAGAAAGCCAAATCCGGCGATTTAAGCGACTGCATGAAATAATACGGGCTCTCTTCTTCATAGGGCAGGATTATGAATTCATGCTCGTCTTCGAACGCGGGAATACCGTCTTTGAAATGGACGATTTTCTTTTCATCAACCTCAATCTCACCAAATCTGCTGGTATTAACTTTACGCATACTGCTTTCCTCCTTTGAACTCTCCCGGGCAGAATGAAAACCTCTTGCTCGAACTTAGACATAAATATCGTAGCGGTCGTAAGAAATCCAATTACGTATGAATCCTTCGTTCTGAAGATAAGTTTCCACACTGCCCGGCGTGTAATGGATCCTTGCGCTTGGCGCGGTTTCAATATCGACTGCAATGTCACTTTGCTCCGGTTCGCCGATAACTTCGCTTGGTTGCCCTTGCATTTGAACTTCGGGAACGTGAGTTAATGTGAAAACCGTCCGTGCTTCGTAGTCGGAAAACATTTCCGCCTTAATGTTTTGGACGACATCATCGCCGCGACGAGCCGCCGTAGTAGCTTTTGCCCAACCTTCTCTTGCATGTTTACCTGTTGCAGATTGAACGTCCGATTGCCCGCGACTGCCTCGTTCAGCGGCATAATCGCCGTGCGTTCTGAAACCGTAAGCTTTGCGACTTGGATAGCTGTCCAAAGTCAAGCCAGGTTGCGAGACGGTTTGATTGGATTGAGCTTGATAATTTCTTCCGTGCGATTGCGGTTGAATTATCGCTGTCTCGTCAAGCCGTCCGAACGTCTGCCGTATGCCGATTTGCGGCAATTCGTGTCGAGTATTTAACCTCACCATCATCATGATAATTCCCCCCCTTCCGTGAAATTTCCTGCCTTGCTGCCGAAATTTTTGCCGGGAGCTTCAAAATCCCGAAAACAGCAATAGACGACAACAAGAGACTCGTTGACGCCTGCAGGTTTAGGGTTGTGAGTTTTCAAAGATTAGAGATAGTCGGCAAGAGACTGCGGCAGAATTCTTCCGCCCATGGACAGCGACAAGTTATAAAGCGTTGTCATCTGCATGAGCTTCGTTGCAAGTGCGGCGACATCTGCACCGCTGACGTTGGTAATATCTTCGGTAATGTTGTCGGCTTGCGCATTGAGCATTGTCTCGACGCTGGTATAGAATTGTCGACGGGCACCAACGCGAGTTTCTTCGACGACCATCGTTGCATGTGAAACGTCTGCAACCGTCACGCCGTCGGAAGACATCCAGTGAATATCGCACTCGTTGACCTTTTGACAGACGCAGAACAAATCGTTGAGTAATGCCGTGCCCGAAGGTTCATTGCCGGAGTTTGCGTCGTCGAAAATGTCACGTCCGAACATTCGCGCGCCGGTTGAATTGACGGTATCAGCTTCGGGATCAGTCGCGCCGTTAAGCTTAACCATTGAGATTAAGTTCTCGTCGCCGTTGTAAGTGGCAATGTACTGCTGAATCGTCTTGAAGTTGTATTCTTCGCCGCGAACAGTGAACGAAGTCTTATTTTGATCCACGAAAAGCCCTTGATTAGTGAAATAGTCAGAGACTTTGAATTCGTCAATGGTGCCGACTCTGCCTTCATCTAAAAGAGCTTTAATTTCTCTGTCGTCATCAGCCGCAGATTCGACATCGTCGATTGAAGTATAGCCGCGCGTGATGAAGTCTTTATAGCCGCTGTCGATGAAATCTTTCGTGAAAATGTTTCCGCTCTGCGTGTCCAGGTAGAAAGTTTCGCCGTCCTTTTCAAGTTCAAGCATTTGGAAAAGTTGCGTGTTGTAATCGGCGGAAGAGCCTTTGAAGAACGATGCTTGCGTGGTATCGAGATTTTTGGCAAGTCCGCGCTCGTAAGTGTCGATTGACATTTCAAAGGGCTTTGTCAAATCTTTCTGTCCCGCGAATAAATATCTGTCGCCGAGTTGAGCGTTCGCCGTAGCAACTATCTCTTGCATTCCGCCGAACATCTCTTTATAAAGAGCGGCATAATCGTCTTCGCTGTTGTGCACATTCGCCGCGTCAACGGATTTTTCCTTCAACGTCTGCATTATTTCCGTCATATGCACCATAACGGAATCGGAATTTTGCATCCACGAGTTGGCGGTTTTGATGTTCTCGCGGTATTGATTATTTTCGTTTTCGCTGACGGTGTAGCGCATGAATTTGGCGTAGTTGATCGGATTATCACTGGCGCGGTGAAGTGACGAGCCGTCCGCCTGCTCAAAAAGTTTGGTCTGCTGTTGATAGGCGTTGTTGAGCGAGACTTGATAATTGTACATGAAATGCATACTGCCTATTCTTGCACCCATAGTATCATCTCCTTT
>CAMNPA010000285.1 GCA_946547205.1 uncultured Selenomonadales bacterium
ACAATGTTGCCCGCCATCTCCTCAATACATATTCCCGCGAACATACTGCGCCGCTCGTCGATGCCGTGACTTTCGCAAAAATTTTGAGCCGTCTCCGATAAGCCAAGCACTTCCGCCTTTGATGTGACGGTTATGTTGAGTTGTTTATCTTTTGCAACGTCGAAGTCGTCCGGCAACAGCAGATAATCTTCAAGCCGAAAAGTTATTCGTCCGCAATGCCGACACGTTAAGAAAAATATCGTCAACAGAAACGCGACGTTGCTAAGCGGAAAAGCCAACCATAATCCCGACATTCCGAAATGCGGCGTCAAGAGCAAAACTATCGGCACGATGAATCCGACATTGCTCACGACCGCCAAAGTGCTTGCAAGTTTGAATCGCCCGTAAGCCTGATAAAAGTAATGGAAGATTATTCCAATCGCATTCAGCGGCAAAAACGCAATGAACAGTTTAAATCCCTCAAGCGTCATTTGATAAGCCGTAACGTCCGCGTCGAATGTGTAAAAATCCGCGATTATCGGTGCCGCCAAAAATACTGCAACCGTAACCGACAAAGTGATTATCAGCGAATATTTCAGCGCGAGTTTCATAAGCAGCAGGATTGAGTTGCGGTCTTGTTCGCCGATTAAAATTCCGGCGATCATTTGCATCGACGAGCCGAGAGCTTTCGGGAATGTAGACAGAAAGTCCGAGAAGTTTTCAACAGCGGCAAGAGCGGCGACACCGACTCCGCCGGACAATGAAATTGATGTTCGCGTAAGAAATGCCGTCCTCAAAACCAACGAGCCGCGTCCGAAAATTTCGGGCAGTCCGATTAAAATCATTTGCCGAAGATTTTTCATGCTCACGGCTTCGGGCAGGAACTTGAAACTTGCTTCCGCCTTGAAGAAGTGCAGGATTAAAATTCCAACCGCAATCCAATAACTTATCGTCGTGGTAAGTGCAATTCCCCAAAGTTCGCCGTCGAATACAAAGACGATTATCAAGTCGCCCGCAATGTCGCAGATGCTCAAGGTTGCCGACGAAATCAGCGTCCGTTGTCTGTCGCAGTCAAGTTGCATTATCGGCATAAGTATTACAAGCAGTGCCATTGCCGGCAACGCGAACGCATAAGCTTGCAGAAAATCAATCGTCAGAGTGCGAATTTCGCCGAGACTTTCACTTGCGCCGAGAAGGTCTGCAATTTGTTCCGCGAATAAAATCGTCCCGACCGTCATGGAAAATGATACAGTCAACGTTGCGAACACGGCTTGCGAAAAAATTTCGTTCGCCTCGCGCAAATTGCCTCTGCTCAAACTTTTACTGCACAGGACTTGCATTCCAATCATCACGACGTTTGCAAAAATCCCGGTGAATCTTTGATAAGGCATTGTCAGCCCGAACGCCGCGATTGACTCCGTGCCCAGAAAATTTCCGATTATCCCGCCGTCGATTATCCAACAGATTATCGCGACGAACATTGACAGCAGAAAAATTATCAGCGTGTCTCTGAAAAGGCGAGCGATTAATTTTTCCTGCTTGTTCATATCAGAAACTTCCGACGCTCGTGATTCGGTCGATCATTTCGATTTTGTTCTTGTTCATGAAGTGCAAATCGCTGACCAAAACTTTGCGGACGTAATGCTTTGCGGTCTGCTCATTGTCGAACGTGAAGTAGCTGCTTATCGAGTGAATGACAAGCGGCTCACCGTTGGCGTCCATGCCGAGATACATCATCACATGACCGGGCGCAAACAGCAATGAGCCGGGCTTAGACTTTTTGAGAATGTCAAGACGTTGCTCGCGATTCATGCTCTTTAAAGAAATTGAACGTGCCATAGCTTTTTCCTGCCGAGAAGTGTCGCGCGGAAGTTCAATGCCGACAGAACGATAGACATCTTGCACAAAGCTTGAGCAGTCGACGTTCTTTTCAAGTCCGCCCCAACCGTAATCTTCGCCGAGAAATCTGAACGCCTGCCGAATCAAATTGTTTTCACTGCAAGCGAGAGCACCTTTGACGACGCCTTTATCATTTGGAATGTTGTAGCCCTGTTCGATAATCGTACCGTTAGCATCGACAGCGGGAACGTTAATCGCCCATGAGCCGTCCTTTTGCAATTCAGCTGCTCTCAAAAGAACTCTGCCGCCCATTTGATAGAACGCCTTGCCGGAAGGAATTGTCTTGCGGCTTGCGAGGACGGTCAGATAATTTGTCGGCGCGGCGTATTTCATCCAGGTTGCTCTGTCAGTGAAAGCAAGTGCGGAAGGCTTAATCCAACCGGCATACGTGCGCGATTCGATGAAGACGAATTCTTTATCCTTGCTGTCAATCAAAACAATCACGGGTTCGCTCGGATCAATCGCCGTCGCTTGAAGTTGGTCGTAATGCGTGTCGTCGGCACTTTCAAACCAACCTTCGGCTTCGGGCAAAAGTTTTATGTCGGCGCGGTCAATCGTCAAGGCGTAACGAATTTCGCAAACGGTCGGCAGCTCGTCAAGGCAGCAATTCTGTTTGGCGTGCGTGAAACTGAATTCCGTCAACGCCGCGCCGTTTTTGAAAAGTTTCGGGACTTCATCGCCTTGGAAGTTGCCGATTGTCATTGTCGCGGTGATTTTGTTCTTGAGCCACTGCGTATAAACTTTTTCGGGATATTTCGGCAGGTCGACGATTGTATTTGCGCTCCGTTGTCGAATTTGCAGGTTGAGCATTTCCAAATCCTGCGTCGACACGAAAACTGCTTCGCCCGGTTTATTTTTGCCGACCCAATAATCTGCCGTCGCCCTGTCGTCTTGAATTGCAAGTGCCGCGTGAGCCGTCGTCGTGAACATGAACAGCACCGCGAGCAGCGTAAAAAATTTTTTAATCATGCGAATTCCTCCGTGGAAAAATTGTTCCGATGTTCTCGCCGCTCAATGTCCGCCGCAAATTTCCGTTGAGTGC
>CAMNPA010000286.1 GCA_946547205.1 uncultured Selenomonadales bacterium
ATCGCGTGCGTGTCGTTTATCATCGGAATTCTTACGGGCATGAGTCAAGGTCACGTCGCGATTGTAATGCCAATCGTTGCGGCAATGGGCACGGGCGATTTGAATCTTGCGGGCGTGGCAATGGCGTTCGGCGTCGCAGGTCAAATGCTCACTCCAACGCACGTCTGCCTAATCGTAACAATCGACTACTTCAAGGCGGATTTGCTCGGCACGTTAAAGCCTGTGCTCATCGGCGAAATTATCTTGCTGACAATCTTCAGCGTCTATACATTTTTGACGTGGTGAAATTGTGCGCATGAACATTCGCCGTGCTATAAAAATTTTTTTTAAAAGCTTGTGTCATACGTCCTATTTTGTGCTATAATCCTTCCGCAATTCAAAAGGAGGGAAAATTTTTAATGCAAGCGACCGCAAGTCCGTTTAAGTTTAATCCGCTGAAATATTTGGGAATATTGGCGGGCTGCCTCATTGCCGCCTCATCAATCAATCTTTTCGTAGTGCCGAGCAGTCTTTTAACAGGCGGCGTCACGGGCATTGCGATTATTTTTTACTTTTTGACGGGACTGCCAATCGGTGCACAAACTCTCGCTTACAACGTTCCGCTGCTAATCGCGTCGTACAAACTGCTGGGCAAAAAATACACGCTCGACGTTGTTATCGGCACGTTGATGTTTTCATTCGCACTGGACGCCACAAAATTTCTTGGAGCTTATGCGCCGACGGATGATTTGATGCTCGCGGCGATTTACGGCGGCATTTTCAACGGCATAGGCTACGGCATTGTCTTTCGCATGAACGGCTCGACAGGCGGCTTTGATATTCTCGGCGCGATCTTCAAAAAATATTACTCAATGGAGATTGGCTCGGTTATCTTCGGCTTCAACTGTTTTATCGTCGCGATTGCCGGCGTGCTGTTCAACATCAGCTCGGCAATGTTCACGTTGATTTGCATGTATATCACGTCGCAGATGACGAACAAAGTTATCGACGGCTTCAATCAGCGCAAAGCGATTCTGATAATTTCCGACCATGCCAAAGACATTGCCGACGGGATTATCACGGACTTGGGACGCGGCGTCACGTTTCTGCACGGCGAAGGAGCTTACACCGGCGCGCAGAAAAAAATTGTGATGGTCGTCGTTGGTATGACGCAGATTGCCAAAATTAAAATTATCGTCCGCACCGTCGATGAAAATGCCTTCATGCTGATTCTGGCGGCAAGTGAAGTTCAAGGGCGCGGCTTTACTCGAAGTGCTCGGCAAAACGTTCACTATCGCACTGACCAAAAGATCAATCCCGACATTGAGCAAAAGATTCAAGATGCGCTTGCCAAACGCGGCGACGATGATTAAATTCCTAATTCCTAATTCCTCATTCCTAATTGAAATAGGGGCGTGGCGGAAAAATCGTTCGCGCTGACGGAGATAAAATATTTCGGCAAGGAGGCGATAAAGAAAAGCACGCTTGACCAAACTCAACAAAAATTTTGCGGTCGACTAACAAAAAAATCTGCCGTCGACCGAGGGGGGAAAAAAATTTTTATGGACATCTTTTACTTACTCAACAGCGGATTCATGGTTCAAGACGGAAAAACTTTGTTCGTATTCGACGACTACGAAGATCCTGCAGAAATTGTCAACGCCGCGTATGATAAGGGAGACTTCGAGAGATTGTATATCTTCGTCACCCACGCTCATTTCGATCACTTCGGCACGCACATTCGAGCTTATGCGCCCAAAACTACGCGCTACATTTTCAGCAGCGACGTTAAACGCACCAAACGCGTTAAAATCTTCCCGACGAGCAAAATCACGTACATGAAACGCTACACCGAGTGGACAGACGATTTTATCAAAGTCCGCAGCTACGATTCGACCGACGTTGGAATTTCGTTCCTGGTGCAGACTCCTTCCGGCAAAAAAATTTACCACGCCGGCGACTTCAACTGGTGGCATTGGGCTGACGACACGCCCGACAATCTCGAATTGGCGGAAAAAGTTTTCAAGCGTCAAATGAAACGTCTCGACGGCATGGAAGCGGACGTTGCCTTCTTTCCGATTGACGGACGGCTTGGCGATTTGCAGGAAAAAGGCGCGATTGAATTTGTTGCCCGCACCAATCTTAAAAGTTTCGTCGCAATGCACCGCGTCGATTATCCCGTCTGGATACCTTCGCAAGAATTTTTATCGGCGGCAAAAAATATTCCGACGTGGTCTCCGACTAAGCCCGGCGAGCATCGTTTATTTGACGACGACAGGTTTTATGGCGAGGTTTAATTTATGGCTGAAAAGAAAACTATGCTGACTCAAGACGGCTATAACAAGCTTGTCGAAAAGTTGGACTATCTAAAGAGCGTGCGACGTATCGAAGTCTCCGAACGGCTCAAGGCGGCTATTGCACTCGGCGACCTTAGCGAGAATTCCGAATACGACGACGCCAAAAATGAACAAGGACGGCTTGAAGGCGAAATCAGCGAACTTGAGGCGAAACTGCGCAACAGCGAAATTATCGAGGCGCAATCCGGCACCGATAAAGTTATGATTGGCAGCACCGTCACAATTCGCGACGTTGAACTTGACACGGTTGAAACTTACATGATTGTCGGCTCGACCGAAGCTGATCCCGATAACAACAAAATTTCCGACGAATCGCCGTTGGGAGCTGCAATTCTCGACAAAGGCGCGGGCACGATTGTTCAAGTTCACGCACCGGCAGGAATTCTTGAGTTTGAGATTTTGGACGTGAAATGAAGTTCAAAAGAAACGACTTCCGAATCGCCTATTGACATTTAGCATAACAAAAGATACATTGAAAGTGTGGATGACTGCCACGTTAAAAAAGTGTACTTACGACCAACGATTTGAAACAGAATCGTTCTTGGGGACTGGCGAGTTACCTTGCTCAACCT
>CAMNPA010000287.1 GCA_946547205.1 uncultured Selenomonadales bacterium
GTTGCTGGTGCGAAGAATGGAAACCAAAAGATAATTTCTCCGTCTTCTAAAGTTGGCACTTTTTACACTCTACTTTTCTTTCTATCTCTACAATGTATAACCCGATATCAAAACTCGGTGTCATAACTATCGGAGGTTTTTACCATGAAATTCGCTTATGCTCGCGTCTCTACCCGTAAACAATCTAGGGACGGCAACGGTCTTGACGACCAAATTTCCCAACTCAAAATTGTAGGATACGACGAACTCGTTGTCGAAGGATTTACAGGTTACACTACAAAACGTCCCAAACTCGACGCTCTCATTTAACACCTTCAACACGGCGATATGATTATTGTCACCAAGCTCGACCGCCTTGCTCGCACGACTGCTGAAGGCTCCAAACTCATCAGCGACCTACTTAATCGCGGCGTCTCTGTTTACATTCTTAACATGGGGCTGATAGACAATACCCCGACTGGCAAGCTCATTACCCATATCTTGCTTGCTTTTGCCGAATACGAACGCAACCTTATCCTCGAACGCACGCAGGCGGGGAAGGAAATCGCTCGTTCCAAGGACGGTTTTCGGGACGGCAGACCGCCTATCGACCAAAAACGCAAGGACTTCGCTGTCGACTTGATTCTTAGCCGGCGCAAAAGCTATAATGAAGTTGTGGAGCTGACGGGGCTGTCAAAATTGACGATTCTTCGCCCGGTTCGTCACGACAAAGCTAAATTAATTCTTGCCGAGGTGAAACAATGAATCTGGAACAAATCGCCGAAACTCGTTGGGCGAACGCAACCATTCGCGACAATTTCGTTTTCGGCAAGACGATGGAACTTTACCCCGATCTGTGCCGTCGACTGCTTGAGCTGATTTTGAACGTCCGAATCAGCGAAATCAGCTATCCCGAACGCGAGAAGACTGTTGAGGCGTGCATTGACGGAAAGGGAATTCGGCTTGATGTCTATGTCGAAGAGCGCGGCGCGAAACGTTCGTTCGATGTAGAAATGCAGCTGACCGACTCGGACAATCTTGCCAAACGGATGCGCTATTATCAGTCGCTGATTGACACGGACAAGCTCAAGCGCGGACAACATTACAGTGCGCTTGGCGAAACGTTCATCATCTTTATTTGCACGTTCGACCGATTCAAACAAGGACGACACTTGTACACGTTTCAAGAGCGGTGCGCTGAGGATTTGAATTTGTTGCTCAACGACGGCGCGACAAAGATCTTTCTGAACACGAAGGGAACGACCGACGACGTTTCGCCCGACATTAAAGCGTTTCTGAGCTACGTGGACAGCGGTATTGTTTCTGGCAAATTTGTCGAGGAATTGGACGCGGCAGTTGATTCTGTAAAGTTGAACACGAAAGCGAGGCATGATTTTATGACTTTGCAAATGGCTTTACTCGAAAGCAAAATGGAAGGCGAACTTCAGGGCGAAGAACGCGGGCTAAAACGTGGTTTTGCTGAAGGAACAGAATCTGTCGCCCTTAGGCTGATTCGCATGGGGCTTAAGTTTGCCGACATTCAAAAGGCAACCGATTTGCCGATTCAGCGACTTGAACAACTTGCCAACGACAATCGTAATATTTGACGGGAGGCACGCAAAATGCCGGACGATAAAATTACCTCAACAAACATCACGGAAAAAGCCGCGCTGATTTGGAACGTTGCCGACATGTTGCGCGGTTCCTTCAAGCCGCATGAATATGGGCGTGTAATTCTTCCCATGACGGTTATCAAGCGTTTTCATGATTGCTTGCTGCCGACGTGGCAAGCCGTGCAAGACACTTATGAAAAAGTTAAACATATGGAGGTTAAAGACGGTTTTCTTACTCGTGCTTCGGGTTATCGGTTTTACAACACAGGCAAATTCACCTTCGATAAACTGCTTGCCGACCCCGAAAACATCGAATCGAACTTCCGCGATTATCTGGCGGGCTTTTCAGCCAACGTGCAGGACGTGCTTGCCAAATTCGACTTTGACAACATCATAAAGCGCATGGTCGAAAGCAACACTCTGTATCTGACAATTAAAGAATTCAACAGCCCGAAAGGTTACCTCGGCTCCGACAAGATCAGTGCCGTCGATTGCGGATACATCTTTGAAGATTTGATTCGACGTTTCAGCGAAAGCTACGACGAAGAGGCGGGCGAACATTTCACCAGCCGCGATATTGTCTATCTCATGACCGACTTGCTGATTTTCGGTGCCGACTTAAATCAGGTGGGTTCCGTCACGGTCTATGATATGACAATGGGCACAAGTCAAATGCTTTCCTGCATGGAAGAACGCATTCACGAACTCAACCCCGATATTGATGTTCTTTGCTACGGGCAGGAATTCAACCCGGAAACTTTCGCCATTGCCAAAGCCGATATGCTGATTCGCGGCGGCAACCCGAACAACATGCGATTCGGCGACACGCTCTCCGACGACAAATTCGACGGCTACACGTTCCAATATTGCATAAGCAATCCGCCTTTCGGCACTGATTGGAAGAAGGAGCAAAAAGCCGTCGAGCAGGAACATAAACGCGGCGAACTCGGACGCTTTGCACCGGGCTTGCCGAAAATCTCTGACGGGCAACAACTTTTCGTGCTAAACGGTCTTTCAAAACTTGCAACGAGCGGCAAAATGGCAATCATTCAAAACGGCTCTCCGCTCTTCGCAGGCGACGCCGGCAGCGGTTCCGCAGAAATCCGCCGCTACATTCTGGAAAACGATTGGCTTGATGCGATTGTTCAACTCGGCACCGATCAATTCATGAACACCGGCATTGCCACTTACATTTGGATTTGTTCAAAGGACAAGCCCACCGCTCGTGCCGGTAAAGTTCAGCTAATCGATGCAAGCCGCTGTTTTGAGCCGCGCCGCAAGAGTATCGGCACAAAGCGCAACGACA
>CAMNPA010000288.1 GCA_946547205.1 uncultured Selenomonadales bacterium
GCGTGTGAGCGAGAATTTTTTTGCCGCTGAACATGCTGGAAATTTCGCTTTCGCCTTCCATGAACTCTGCGCGAATGACCATGTACAAATGTCCGATTGCAAAGAGAATGATAAACCACGCAACGTAGTGATGAATAATGTGCGACATCATTTCACTGCCGACGAGAACATTTACCCAACCGAAGAGCATTCCGCCGGTCGACGAAGGATTCGTCATGAAGTACATTGCAAAGCCCGTCAGAATTTCGACAAGCAACAGAACGTAGAGCATTGCGTAGGAGCCGCGCGCCAACGGATTGCGCAGGAAAGATGCGTGATGACCTCTCAACAGCATGTAATGAAGCGCAACGTCAACGGTCTCTTCGTAGAAATGACCTTCCCAAAATCGCGGAAACAGTCTGTCGCCTTTGTTGATGATGAAGCCGTAAATTCGCAGAATCAACGCCGCGCAGAGAATAAACGCCGCCGTGAAGTGAATGTCGCGCACCAAATCCATTGACGTTATCGAAAAGACAGGCTCGGTTATCGCAACGTTCATCGGCTTTGTGATTAAAAGTCCCGTCGCGAAGAGAACTACAATCTGCGACGCCATAATCCAATGAAAAATTCGCAGGAAAGGGCTGAAAATGTAATATTCCTTGCGCTTAACGTCCTTGACAGATTTAATTGCCATTGCCCGTCACCTCCCGTAAGGGTCGGTCGAAATGATGTTAATCTCCTCGCCTTTCGCGTTGTAAATGTGCGTTGCGCAAGCAAGACACGGGTCGAACGAACGAATGACTTTGGGAATTTCGAGCGGCTTGGTCGGGTCGGCAACGTGAGTCGTCATCATCGCCAATTCGTATGCACCGTGACCGGCTTTGTCGTCGCGCGGACAAGCATTCCACGTCGTCGGAACAATGCATTGATAGTTGTCAATCTTCTCGTCTTTAATACAAACCCAATGACTTAATGCGCCGCGCGGAGCCTCGTAAAGTCCGACGCCGTGACATTCGGGAGCCCACGTTTCAGGGAGCCATTTCTCATTATTCATTGTCGCAGTGTCGCCCATTTTGATATTGCTGATGAGTTTGTCGAAGAAGAATTTGTTGACTTCGGCGGCAAGTTGAGCGTCAAGGCAACGGCAAGCAGTGCGTCCCAACATTGTCGGCAACCAAATTTCCGCGCTGACACCGAGAACAGTCGAAACAGCCTCAATCTGTTTGAGCATCATTTGTTCAGCCCAGGACGGATCGGGCAGCAAACCTTTGGCGGCTTTCGTGTAGATGATGATGTAATGCGCGAGCGGGCCGACTTCACAGAGCTTGCCCTTCCACTTCGGAGTTTTAAGCCATGAATATTTTCCTGCCTCGTTGAGCGTTTCCCACATGGTAGGAGTGCCCGTCTTCGGCCCGGTGTATTTGTCTTTGGTGACGCCTTTCCACGGGTGCAAATCGTCGCCGCCGGTCGAAGGATATTCGTACCAGGAATGTTGAACGCCTTCCGCAAAAGTGTCGTCTGCTTGCAAGTCTTCCGCTTTGACTTCGCTGAAGGTCGCCTTTTCAACGCCCATGCCGAAATTTTCGACGACGCCATTTGAACGCACGAGCAGATTTTCAAAGTAGCCGCCGCTTGAAGTGCCTTTGTAGCCAGTCAACGGATAATCGCCGAACGCAAGCACGCGAGTTTTGGCAAGTCCGCCGCCGTCAACACGTCCGGCTTTGGCATAAATCACGCCGATAGCGACGAGGTCGGGCAGATAGTAATTGTTGATAAGGTCGCGTCCCATGTTTATTGCGCGGTCGACAATCGCCAATCGTGCAGTGTTAATCGGAGCGTTGCCGTCAGTCATCGAAATTGAACAAGGCATTCCGCCGACAGCATAATGCGGGTGCGGATTCTTTCCGCCGAAGATAACGTGCGGCGTGATAATTTCGCGTTGCTTATCGAGCATTTCGAGATAGTGCGCGACAGCCATCAAATGAACTTCGGGCGGCAAGAGTTTGTAATCGGGATGATCCCACCATTGCGCGGAGAAAATTCCGAGTTGTCCGCTCTTGACGATAGCCTCAACTTTTGCCTTGACAGCTGCGAAATATTGCGACGTGGCGGCAGGAAAGTCGTGCGGATAAGCCTCTGTCACAACTTCATCGGGAACTTTCAAATCGAGTCGATAAGCGTTGAGAACGGCGGTTTGAAGTTCGGCAGTCTTGACGGGATCGGCACTTAGAGCCTCAACGGGACTGACCCAATCGAGCGCGTGCAGATGATAAAAATGAATCAAATGGTCTTGCACAGTCAAAGTTGCCGCCATGATGTTGCGGATATAATTTGCGTTGTTGGGAATTGAAATGCCGAGAGCGTCTTCAACTGCGCGGACAGAGCAAAGTGCGTGAGCCGTGGTGCAGACTCCGCAAATGCGTTGAATGTAAGCCCAAGCGTCGCGCGGATCGCGGTCTTTCATGATGAGTTCAAGTCCACGCCAAGCAGTGCCGCTGGAAATTGCGTCGGTGACGGTGCCGTTTGTCTCGTCAACAGTGACTTCAACGCGCAGGTGCCCTTCAATCCTTGTTATCGGGTCAACTACAACGTGTTGCATAAGTTTTCCTCCTTTGTGAGCTTAAAGCTTTTAGGTTTTAGCTTTTAGGATTTTCCTAACGACTAATAGCTAACAGCTAACAGCTAACAGCTTAAAGCTTACTCGTGCTCTTCTTCAATCAAATTCTCGCGTTGGTTGCGCTGAATGATACTCGCCACAGCATGACCGACGACGCCTGCCGCAGTCACTACGCCGAGCCCGACGCCGATTTTGTCAGCATCGCCGAGCTTGCCGTATTTGGGCAGACGATTTGTAAATGGAGCTTCGTCCCAGAAATTCGAGTTCGAGCAACCGATACACGGCGCGCCCGATTGAA
>CAMNPA010000289.1 GCA_946547205.1 uncultured Selenomonadales bacterium
CTAACGACTAACGACTAACGACTAACAGCTAACAGCTAACTGATAGAAAGGAGCGATTATCATGCCGATTATTTCAATCGACGCTGTTCATCCTACTAAGGAGCAAAAGGAAAAACTCATTGCCGGGCTAACTAAGACTGCCAGCGAAATTCTAAACGTCGACGAAAAATTTTTCTATGTCCTCGTCAAAGAGAACGACTTGGATAATTGGGGCGTTGGCGGCAAGACGTTGACAAAATTTTTGGCGGAGAACAAGAAATAACTTTCGAGCGAGGCGATTTTCATGGCGACTTACAGCAGCTGTCCGCGTTGCGGGCGCACAAATTTTGGCGAGCTTTATGAGTGCAAACGTTGCGGCTTGATTTTCTGCGACAAATGCACCGGCAAACGTTCACTGCCCGACGGCACGCAATATGAATGTTGCCCGCGTTGCGCCGCCGAAATCGACGAGGACGAAGACACCGTCCGCATCATTGCCACAAAAAAGCGTTAAGGAGAAATTCACATGGCGAATAAAATTTATGCCTTCCTTGGTCCGCACACTTCCGGCAAATCTACGATGGTTTCACAGCTCATGTCCATGGGCATTCATTACATTCCGACTGTCACCACGCGCGTTTTCGATGACCGCTACGCTTACAAACGCAAACTTTATCAGACCGTCAAAAATGCCGACTACAAGAACGAAAAATTCATCGTCAACAACACCTATCAAGCTCACTCTTACGGCTTGCGCAAATCCGACGTGCTCAACGCTTATCAACGCCACAAAATCAGCATCGCCATCATGCAGGACGTTGCGGGCATTAAACAGCTCACGAAGTTCATCAATCAAGATTTAATCACGATTTTTCTCATGATTGATGACCAAGTTTTCGTCGACAGAATGCTTCGCGCGGGCTGTTCCAATGATGAGATTCGCTACTACGTTGAGACTGCCGACGAGACAGGCGAATTTGAACATTGGCGCGACACCGATTTTGTCGTCAAGAACACGTCCACTGCTCGCGCGGCACTTGAACAGATTTTGGCGATTATGGGACTGGTTACGCTCGTTCCTCAAGCCGACTTCGATAACCTTATCAAATAACGGCTCGCTCAAAAAATCGCGGGGATTGTCCACAAGGGCAGTCCCTAAATTTTTTTTCAAACTTGATTGACGCGGCGAAAATGGATATTATATGCATGAAGAAAAGCGGGAAGTTAAATCGATATAGAAAGGGTTGTTGTTATGGTTCACATAGTCGGAGCGGGACCGGGCGATCCCGAACTCATCACAATCAAAGGGCAAAGACTCTTGAGCGAAGCGGACGTTGTGATTTTCGCCGGCTCACTCGTCAACGAAGAGATTCTGAAATTCTGCAAGCCCGAAGCAGAAATTTACAACTCCGCGCAAATGATGTTCAACGAAATTATGCACGTCATATCGTTGGCGGAAAGAGCGGGCAAAACGACCGTCAGACTGCACACGGGCGATCCGTCACTTTACGGCGCAATTCAAGAGCAAATGGACGCAATGACCGAACGCGGCATCGAATTCGACGTGACACCGGGCGTAAGTTCATTCTTGGCGGCGGCGGCATCTCTCAAGCAGGAATACACTTTGCCGGGCATTTCGCAGACGGTTATCATCACGCGACGCGGCGGACGTACTCCTGTTCCAGACAACGAGTCGCTCAAAAAATTGGCGCAACATCAAACGACGCTTTGTATCTTCCTGTCAGTGAATTTGTTGGCGGAAGTCAAGCAAGACTTGCTGTCGGCGGGATTCAAATCGTCAACGCCTGTCGCAGTGGTTTATAAAGCGTCGTGGCCCGGCGAAGAGAAAATCATTCGCGGACGGCTCGACACAATCGTTAATCAAGTCAAGGAAGCGAATATCGAACGCACGGCAATGATCGTCGTCGGTCACTGCTTGAATTCAAAGCAAGAGCCTTATCAAATGTCAAACCTTTATTCATCAAAATTCAGTCATATTTTCAGGCAGGCGAGATTTTAAATTGAGAACAGCAATTATTTCATTGACGGCGAACGGCGCACGCATCGCCGCAAAAATTTCCGAAAAAGTCGGCGGGCAAATGTTCGCCAAAGGAAAAGAATTCACTAACCTTGCCGAAATTGTCGCCGATATTTTTGGCAAGTTTGACGGACTGATTTTTGTCTGCGCGGCGGGAATTGTCGTGCGAATGATCGCGCCGCATATCGTCAGCAAATTGAGTGACCCGGCAGTTTTGGTCGTCGACGAACGCGGGCAAAACGTCATCAGCCTTTTGAGCGGACACGTCGGACGCGCGAACGAACTCACCGTTGAAATTGCCAAAGCGTTGGAAGCAAATCCCGTTATCACGACGGCGACGGACGTTTTGGGAAAATTTTCAGTCGACGGCATCGCATCAAAGCTCGGACTTGTTCCCGAACCTAAAGAGGCGATTAAAGCGATTAACTCTGCGATTCTGCGCGGCGAAGATGTTTTCGTTACGGCGGGCGACGTGCGCTTGAATTTAATTCCGCAAAACTTAATTGCCGGAGTCGGTTGTCGGCGCGGCACATCATCGTTGAAAATTTTCGAGGCACTGCAACGGGCTTGCGCAATGATTCATCAGCCGATAGAACGCGTGAAACTTTTGGCAAGTGTCGACGCAAAGAGCGAAGAGCACGGACTTATCGCATTGGCGGAAGTGATGGGACTTGAACTGAAATTTTTCTCCGTCTCCGAATTGCAAAAGAAAATCGACGAGTACAAACTCGCCGAATCCAAATTTGTCATGCGTTCAATCGGTGTCAGCAACGTCTGCGAGGCGGCGGCATTATGTTGCGTGGACAATGCACGATTCGCCCTGCCGAAGACTTCCTTCCAAGGCGTGACAGTCGCATTGCTCTGGGAACGTTGA
>CAMNPA010000290.1 GCA_946547205.1 uncultured Selenomonadales bacterium
TCGTCGTCGCAACCGCCATCGTCATTCCGCTGTAGCCCATGATTCGCGCCGTGGCAATAATCGTGATAATCGTGATGAACGTCGGAATTAACGTTTTGACCGTGCGCGAAAGGACGTTGACCATGTCGCCGATTGACGCTTTGTTAATCAGACCGCTGAGTATTGCAGAGACAAAAATAATCGTCGGCGTCGCCATCCATTGGAAAGTTGTCGGCGCGGCGTTCGGCCCGGTATAAATCATGATTTTGCTGTTGATTGTGCTCAACACTGCGGCAACGGCGGGAATTGAACTGCCAATCAGGAAAATGAAAATCAAAATGAAAACCAACCACGCGCGAACAGCTTCAGCAGGAGTTATCGAGAAATTTTCGTTGTAGTCGTCAATCTCGTATTCGGGATCGTGCACGGGAAATTTTTTCGCATAAATGACCAACGCGCTCATTGAGCCGACAGCACCTGCCACGCCTGCCAACGACGCGCCGAGAGTTGTAGCGGCAATCAATGACGGAACGCAGAATCCAATTCCGCCGACTAAGCACGCGGGAATCATTGCTTTAAGGGCTTTGAATCCGCCGAAAGCAAGAATCATGATAAACGGCATGAGCAACATCATCGCGCTCAACTGAACAGCCGTAAACGTCGCGATTTGCAACGGATCAAAGTTCGTGAGCTTGGCGAGCGTCGTCAACGGCAGTCCGACCGAACCGTAAGAACTCATTGCGGCATTGGACAGCAGGCAGACGATAACGGCACTGACCGGGAGCACGCCGACCGTAACCAACATACTTGAGCCGATGGCAACCGCCGTTCCGAAGCCCGACATACATTCGAGAAAGCCGCCGAATCCCCACGCGATTATCAATATCAGCATACGTTTATCGGTGCTGACGGAGCTGAGCATATCTTTAATTTTTTCCATGCCGCCCGTGTGCACCGTCAAGTTGTAAGCAAAAATCGCCGAGACAATGACGCCGAGAATTGGCCACACAGCCATTGCCGCACCTTCAAGCGTTCCTGTCGCAACGTCCATAATTTCCATGTCGAAGAACATATTCGCCATGATGATTGATATTACCAATGCAACGGGACACGCCTTCCACGCCGGCATTTTCAACACGCTCAACGCGACGATGAGCCACAGGATTGGTGCCAAACCTTGAATAAACATCTCCTCAACCCTTTCTTTTAATGCGTAATGCGCAATGCGTAATGCGTAATTAAAAAGTTCCCACTAACCCTCAAGGTGTTGTAAAATTTTTTCTATGTCGTTCGGCAACGGTGCCGTGAAGTTCATCAATTCATGCGTCGTCGGGTGAAACAAGCTCAACGTGTGCGAGTGAAGTGCTTGCCCGCAAATGTCGAAGGGATTTTTCCGCGAAGTGTATTTCGTGTCGCCAAGGAGCGGATGACCAATCGCCGTCATGTGCACGCGAATTTGATGCGTCCTGCCCGTTTGAAGTTTGCACTCAACGTAAGTGAAGCCGTCGAAACGTTCAAGCACTTTGAATTCCGTGACGGCGGGCTTGCCGTCAGGAACAATCGCCATTTTTTTTCGGTCAACTTTGTCGCGACCAATCGCGCCCGTGATAATCCCGACGTTATCTTTGACGACGCCATAGACAATCGCCCGATAAGTTCGCACCGCAATTTTATCTTTAATCTGCGCGGCAAGGTTGACGTGAGCCGAATCAGTCTTCGCGACGACCATCACGCCCGATGTGTCCTTGTCGAGACGATGAACGATGCCGGGACGTTTGACGCCGTTAATGCCCGATAAATCTTTGCAGTGATACAAAAGCGCGTTGACTAAAGTTCCGTGCTTGACGGTGTCGGCAGGATGAACAGTCATACCGCGCGCCTTGTTGATGACGATTAAATCCGCGTCCTCGTAGAGAATATCGAGCGGCAAATTTTCGGGCAAGTAGTCAACATCAACGGCAACGACTTCCTCAACGTGAATCGTCTCTCCGCCCGCGAGCTTGTGACTTGCTTTGACGTTTGCGCCGTCAACGGTGATAAGTCCGTCGGCAATTAACTTCTGCACATGAGAGCGCGACCAATCGGAAATTTTTTCGTTAAGGTAAACGTCGAGCCTTCGCGCCGAAAAATTTTCTTCAACAGTGAAAATCATTGGCGAGCCTCGTCTATTTTGGTTGCTCCGTCGAGCCGAAAAAGTATCGCGTAAATCATCAAGCCCATGCCCACGACGATTGCAATGTCCGCGACGTTGAAGACAGGCCAAATTCTGAAGTCAAAAAAATCCACGACGTAGCCCGTCTGAACTCTGTCGATTAAATTTGCAACCGCGCCGCTCAAAATTGCCGTCGTGCCCAGCCGAATGAAACCGTCAGATTTTTTTAGCAGCGGATAAAAATAAGCCGTCGCCAAAATCAAAACCGCGCCCGTTATCAGCAAGATGCCGCGTTGATTCGACAGAATGCCGAACGCCGCGCCGGGATTGAGCACGTAGGTTAAATGGAACACGTCTTTAATGAGCGGGATTGATTCGCCCGGCACCATCGATTTCATGACGATTGCTTTGGTGAATTGATCGATTGCCACGACGCCGATAAACAGCAACTTTTCCCAATGAATGAATGCTACTGCAAATGCGAGTTCGATGACGAGCAAAATCTTCTTGAAGAAATTCGCGAGCGGTTTCACTTCGAGGACTCCTTATCGAGTTTGACAGGGCTGTAAGTTTTGGTGTCGTCGTTGACGGAAGATTTTTTCACGGCGACGGGCTTAGTGGAAACGTCGACGAGATTTGACAGATAGTCCTCGTCAACGGGAGCTTCTTTGGCGGGAACAGGCTTTTTATCGACAGGCGCAGAAATTTCAACGGGCGCAGAAATTTTTTCAACGGGCGCAGAAATTTTTTCAACGGGCGC
>CAMNPA010000291.1 GCA_946547205.1 uncultured Selenomonadales bacterium
TTCAAAGCTACTGATTGACAATATGATGGAGAAATTATGCGCGTCGTGTCCATTCGGAATTCTCAGGTTACGCCGCGCACTTATTTTTAGTTAGGAACTAGTTCCTAGTTCCTAATTCCTAGTTCCTAAAAGGAGTGACGGCTTTAATGTTAAATCCTGTTCAAGTCGGCAAACGAACACGGTACAGCTACGCGCGGATAAAAGAAGTCATGGAGATGCCGCATCTCTTGGACATTCAACGCAACTCCTACGAATGGTTTAAAAAAGAAGGTCTGCAGGAAATTTTTCGGGATATTTCGCCGATAGCGGACTTCAGCGGCAATCTGGAACTGTTCTTCGAGAATTTTACTTTCGGCGAATGTAAATACACGCTTGAAGAATGTAAGAAACGCGACGGCACTTACGCCGCACCCGTCCGCGTGAAAGTCAAACTCCTAAACAAAGCCAAGGGCGAAGTCAAAGAGCAGGAAGTTTTTATGGGCGACTTCCCGATTATGACCGACACGGGCACTTTCATTATCAACGGTGCCGAACGCGTCATCGTCTCGCAACTCGTCAGAAGTCCCGGAGCTTATTACGAAAAAAATATCGACCAGACCGGCAAAAACATTTTTATTTCGACCGTCATTCCCAATCGCGGCGCGTGGATTGAATTGGAAACCGATTCGACCGGAGCAATCAGCGTCCGCATTGACCGCACACGCAAAATGCCCGTCTCGTATTTTATTCGCGCCTTGGACTTTGAAACCAATGAGCAAATTCTTAATCTCTTTGACGTGAAATTTTTTATCGCCAACAAAATTCACGACGAGAAAACTTCCGCGCAACTTGCCGACTTTCTCGCCGCCGATGCCGATTCGCGCAACACTTTGACAATCGGTTATCTGCGTCGTCGCGGCAATAAGACCGAAGAAACTTTCGACGCGCTGCTCAACGCTTACACGCAACTTGACGAGAAAAATGACATCGTCAGCAATTACAAATACCTGCTCGACAATCTTGCCTTGCTCGACGACAAAAATACTCTTATCGCCGGTTATAAGGCTCTCGTTGACATGCTCGACGCTGACCAGAAAAATAGCGAAGACAACAAGGAAAAGGCTCTTATCGGAATTTATAATCGTCTGCGTCCCGGAGAACCGCCTTCCGCCGAAAATTCCGCGTCGCTTTTGCACTCGCAATTTTTTGATCCGCGCCGTTACGATTTGGCAAGCGTCGGACGTTACAAAATCACCAAGAAACTCGGTTGGAAACGTCGCATTCTCGGACGCGTTCTCGCTGAAGATTTAGTCGACAATGAGACCGGCGAAATTTTAATTCCCGCCGATACGCCCGTCACTCAAGCGATGTTGGACGCCATTGACGATGAACGCGAAGCCGCAATTTTCGATTTCGATTCTAATTGGAAACGCCGCATCCTCGGCAAAATTCCTACCGAAAATATTCGCCATCCAATCACTAAAGAAATTGTCTTCCACTCCGGCAGAATTATCACGCAAGAAACGATTGACAAATTCGCCGACGACTTCGACCCGAACGAACTTTTGAATAAACTTATTCCCGAAGATAAAACTCGTCGCGGAATTTCCATGCCGATACCGATTCGCGTCAAAACGGAAGCCGGCTCCTATACAATGCTTTGCTCGCCGACGCTGTCAATCAAGGACAACCGCACCATTTGCATTGCCGACATCATGAGCGCGATTAATTACATTTTCTCCTTGATGAGCGACAGCGGCACCATCGACGACATTGACCACCTCGGAAATCGTCGCGTGCGCAGTGTCGGTGAACTTTTGCTCAATCAATTCCGAATCGGCATGGCGCGCATGGAACGTGTCGTTCGCGAACGTATGACAACGCAAGACGCCGAAATTGTCACGCCGCAAAATCTCATCAACATTCGCCCGGTTGTCGCCGCCATCAAAGAATTTTTCGGCTCGTCGCAGTTGTCGCAGTTCATGGATCAGCATAATCCGCTGTCCGAATTAACTCATAAACGTAGGCTTAGCGCATTGGGGCCCGGCGGTTTATCTCGTGAACGTGCAGGCTTTGAAGTCCGCGACGTGCACAACTCTCACTATGGGCGCATGTGTCCGATTGAGACGCCTGAAGGTCCCAACATCGGTTTAATCGGCTCGCTGTCCAATTATGCTCGCGTCAATCAATACGGTTTCATTGAGACGCCTTATCGCAAAGTTGAAAATTGTCACGTGACAAACGACGTGCGCTATTTGACTGCCGACGAGGAAGAATCATTGATTATCGCTCAAGCCAACGAACCGCTTGACGAGAACGACTGTTTCATCAATGAACGCGTCACTGCTCGCCGCAACGAAGAGACTACAAAAGTCCGCCGCGAAACTGTCGACTACATGGACGTCAGCCCGAAGCAAGTCGTTTCAATCGCTACGGCTTTGATTCCCTTCCTTGAAAACGACGACGCTAACCGTGCACTCATGGGCGCAAATATGCAACGTCAAGCTGTCCCGCTGCTGAAAACGCAAGCTCCTTTGGTCGGGACGGGCATGGAATATAAGGCGGCGTGCGATTCGGGCGTTATGATACTCGCGAAGCGCAGCGGTACTGTTGTGGAAGTAGATGCCTGTTCCATTAAGATTAAAGTGGATGATGAATTCGTAAACTCCGACAAAGACAAATTCGACACATACGCTCTGCAAAAATTCGTTCGCTCCAATCAAGGCACTTGCATTAATCAAATTCCGATCGTCGTCGAAGGCGAACACGTCTACGCTAAACAGCCGATTGCTGACGGCCCGGCTACTTCCGACGGTGAACTTGCCTTAGGCTACAATATCATCGTCGCTTACATGCCGTGGGAAGGTTACAACTACGAAGACGCCATTTTACTTTCCGAAAACCT
>CAMNPA010000292.1 GCA_946547205.1 uncultured Selenomonadales bacterium
TAAAGATTCGGGAAGGCGTTCAGAAATTTTTGCATGGTGCTGAAGCCGAGATTCTTCACGCCGAAGCCAAGTCTCTTTTGAATGATGTAACTGCCGACGGAACACAAATTCGCAAAACCGTCGTCGCCAATGTGAAACGTCACAGCCTCGCGCAAAGCGTCGTGCATTTTCTGCAGGTTTGCATCATTTTTAACGGCGGCAACTATTTTTGTCGGCTTAAGGTTGCGGCAACGATAACAGAAATTTTCGCCGTTGTCGCGCTGAATAATCTCGTAACGGTCGGGAAAATCGGCAACGAAGCCGTGAAGTGAACCGTAGCCGAAATCTTTCACGGTGAAATTGAGCTTTTGACTGCGGATAGTTTGTCCTGCCCAACACATCGCCGTAAAACCTTTGGAATCGCCGTGAAGTTGAGCTGCCAATTGTAAAAGGTCGTGAAGGACTTGGAATTTGTCTTCGTCGTGATTTTGAGCGGTTATCGGCACGACTTTTGGATTTGGAGCCTCTGATTTGGTTGCAACATGATTTTCCGTATCGAACAGCGACATTTGGACGGAAGAATTTTTTTCGGGCGCACGAAAAATTTTTTTCTCCGCGACTGCCGAAACCTTAGTCGTTGCGTCCAAGTTGATGAATTCGTTGCAGGCGGCACGAAAAGCATTTGACGCGTTGGAATTGCCGAGCCCGATGATGTTTACGCCGCCTTCGCGCAAACGAATCGCAAGCGGAGTAAAATCGCTGTCATTGGAAACGAGCGCGAAAATTTCAGCCGAGCCCGCGTGAAGAACGTCCATTGCGTCAATCGTCAACGACATATCGGTTGCGTTCTTGCCGGTCACAAAGTCGGGTTGTTGCACGGCGCGAAGTGAAAAGTTCAAAATGCAGTCGTTCCAGCTGTGCAGAGAATTTTTTTCCCAGTTGCCGTAAATTCTGCGGATAAAAATTTCTCCGCGACTTTCAAGCGTGTCGATGATTTGCTTGCCGAATTTGGCGGAAATGTTGTCTGCGTCGATGAAGAGCGCGATTTTTTTTGCTGCCATAGTAAAACCTCGAAACGTCTTTCAATAGCAGTCAATCGCACGAATCGCACCGAATTGGATAAAGTCACTCGCCGCAACGGGATCGCCTTCGGTTATCGCCCGCTCAACGTCGGGAAGATTTTCCGCCGCGATTTGAATTCGTTCGGCTCCGTATTCTTCTTTGACTTTCTTCCAAAGATTTTTCCGCGAAGTCTTTGTATCTTTATAAACAGCACGGTTATAGAAAATGTTCATTGAAGATTCGCGTTTATCGGCGTCGCAGTTGAAGAAAATAAAAACTTTGCCGGGTTTAGCCATAAAATAAAAACTCCTTTCAAAATTTTGGCGCGCGCTGATTATAGCAATTTAAGCGATAAGCGACAAGTGACGCGATAAAAAGTTTTCACGCCGCATGTAATTGCAACAAATCATCATCACAACGCGACGAGTGAATATTCATGACCCGTGCGCTGAATTATTTTTATCAAGTCCGCGAACGTCAGCGAAATTGTCGCCGTGTTAATGTTCGGGTGCAGCAAAAGTTTTTTGTCGCAAAGTTCGCTGTCGATGATGAGCCGGACTTTTTTTTCTGCGTCGTTGATTATTCCGAGCGGCGTCACTGCTCCCGTGTGCAAGCCCAAAATTTTTTCAAGCTCCGTTTCCGACGCAAACGACAATCGCGGCAAGCTCAAAAGCTTGGCGACAAGTTTCAAATCGGCGCGTTTATCGGCGGGCAATGTCAGCAAAAAATAATCGCCGCGTTTATTTCGCAGGAAAAGATTTTTGCAAGCCCGTCCGTCAAGCTGTTCAAAAATTTTCAGCTGCCGCGACTCTTCGACCGTGTAAACCGCCGCATGTTCCAGCAACTGAAATTTTATTCCGAGTTCGTTCAAAAGTTCAAAGATATTCATGATGTCCAACCTCAATCGTCGTCCGATACAGAAAATATTTCTCCATGATATAGCCTCCATAAAATTTTGCGCCATTATAAATCAAAACGTTTGTGCGTTGCAAGTGCGATATGTTTTTTGTATACACTTGAAATTTTCTGATAAACGGTCTATAGTGGCGTCGATAAAATTTTGTTTAACAAAGGAGTTGATTTTATGTTTTGGGCTGAGCTTTTGGTCGTGCTGGCAATGCTGATTATCGGCGCACGCTACGGCGGAATTTTTCTCGGCATGTCGAGCGGTTTTGCCATAGCAATTCTAGTCTTCGGCTTCGGACTCGCGCCGGGCAATCCCGCAATCGATGTCATCATGATTATCATGACCGTCGTCGTCATCGCGGCAACACTTCAAGCGTCGGGCGGCATGGACTATCTTATTCAAATCGCGGTCGGTCTCCTGCGAAGAAATCCGAATCGCATCAGCTATTATGCTCCGATTATTTCTTGGGTCTTTACATTCATGTGCGGCACGGGCAACATTTCGTTCGGTATCCTGCCGGTTATCGCCGAAGTTGCACGCGAGGCAGGCGTTCGCCCTGAACGACCAATTTCAATGTCGGTTATCGCCTCTCAACAAGCAATAACTGCCTGTCCGATCTCTGCCGCAACCGTCGCACTCGTCGGGCTGTTGTCTCCGCAAGGCGTCACGTTGATTGATATTCTTATCGTCTGCATTCCGTCAACATTAATCGGCGTCATTTGCGGTTCACTCTACGCCGCACGCATGGGCAAAGATTTGAACGTCGACCAGGAATATCTTGACCGCGTCGCACGTGGCGAATCCGCTCCGATTAACGAGAAAGCTCAAATTGCCGAGTCAAGAGAATTTTCCGCCGCAACCAAACGCGCCGTCTGGATTTATCTTTTGGCAACGGTTATCGTCGTTATCTTCGGCATTTTCCCTGAAC
>CAMNPA010000293.1 GCA_946547205.1 uncultured Selenomonadales bacterium
GATTGACGCCAAATAACTTTGATCCATGTCTTCGGTCATGCCGTCGGAATTGAAATTGCTAAGGAACCAAATCGCGACGCTCATCGCAAAAATTATCGTGCCGGCTTTAATGAGATAGCCTTTGCCTTTGTCCCAAGCCTCAAGCAAAACGGTTTTAATATCGGGAAGTCTGTATGGCGGCAATTCGAGCAGGAAAGTCGATTCTTCGCCTTTGAACGTCGTTGCGCCGAGAATTTTTGCCATCAAAATTGCCGTGCCAATTCCGACGAAATACATTGCGAAGACAATATTTGCGGCGTTGTCGGGGAAGAACATAAACGCGAACAGCATTAAAATCGGAACTTTTGCATTGCATGTAAGGAACGGCGTCACGAGGATTGTAATCATTCTGTCCTTGTTCGTATCAAGCGCGCGAGCACCCATAATCGCCGGAACTCCGCAACCGAAGCCCATTACGAGCGGCATAATCGATTTTCCCGACAAACCTGCACGACGCATAATCGGATCCATGATGAACGCCACGCGAGCCATGTAGCCCGTGCCGTCAAGAAAACTTAAGCATAAGAACAGCGTAAAAATCAGCGGGACGAAACTTAAAACTGCACCGACGCCCGCAATTATTCCGTCTGTAACGAGCGACTGCATCCAATCGGCGACGCCTGCCTCTGCCATCCAATCAGCTGCTGCCGGTGCCAATGTCTCTTCAAAAAAGCCGCCGAGTTCGTCCGCGAGCGGTTGACCAATCCAGTTGAAAGAGATTTGGAACATCAAATAGAAAATTGCAACCATCAAAAGCAGTGAAGTCACGCCGTTTGCAAGGAACGAGTCCAATTTCTCCGTGAAAGTTTTGCCCGCCGCGCTGACCGTGACGGCTTGAGCCATAATCTTATCAATCAAATCGTAACGTGCGGAAATAATTTCTTCGTCGATTTTTTCAGCCGATAAGCCGCTGCGTTCGATGCTGTGAATTCTGTCGATGTGGTCGCTGATAAGTTTGCTCGGCTTGTAATTCGACAGGCGCGTATTCGTGAAAACGTCAAGCAACGTTCGCACGCTGGCATTGCTCTTGCCGATTGTGTTTGTCACGGGCATTCCGAAGGCGTCTTCAAGTTTTTGCATGTCGATTTTTATTCCGTGACGTTTAGCCTCGTCCATCATGTTCAGGTTGATGATAAGCGGAATTCCGTTTTCCATAAGCTGAACCGTCAAGAAAAGGTTGCGCGAAATATTTGCCGCATCAACAATGTCAACGACGACATCGGGCTTATTCTCCTTGAAATAATCGGCAACGACTTGTTCTTCCTGCGAACGCGCGTTGATTGAATAAGTGCCGGGCAAATCGATGACGGAAATTTTTCTGCCGTTGTGTTCAATCATTCCGACTTTCTTGTCGACGGTGACGCCGGGCCAGTTGCCGATTTTCTGTCGTGCGCCGGTCAATTCGTTAAAAATCGTGGACTTGCCGGTATTCGGATTGCCGGTCAAAGCTACGGATATTGCTGACATGTTCTAACCTCCTCTTCAGCCGACTTCGGAAACTTCAATCTGCGCGGCGTCGTCTCTGCGCATTGCCAAGTTGTAGGAGCGAAGTCGTAATGCGATTGGATCGCCCATCGGTGCCGAATTCAAAACTTCTACGCGCGTGCCGGGAATAAGTCCCATTGTCATAAGCCGCTGTTTGAGAGCCGACTCGCCGACAGAATCTATTCGCACGACCATTCCGGGTTTTGTATCTTTAAGCGTCAAGTTCATCATCTCCAGAAATTTTTTTCGCGGAGAGTTTATCACGCGTGAAAATAATTATCAACACCTCTTGAAAATTTTTTTCGACGAGCAAACTCAAGCCGTCAACGCAATAAAAAAACCTTCACCGTTGATAAGTGAAGGCGTTAAATTTTTTTCTGCTGAATGTCACTGCGCTTTGAATGCCGTCGAAGGTTGCTTGCAGCGCGGACAAATTTCAGGCGGAGTGTCGCCAAAATGTTCGTAGCCGCAAATTGAACAGACCCATTTCTTTCCTACAGCTTTTGGCGTGTCGGATTGAGTTTCGGCGGCGGAAGTCTCTTCAACGTCGGGAAGTTCCATAATTTTTTGCGCGGCGAGATTTTCATAGCCAAGCGGCGTGTGCGTCGAAAGATAAACCGTGCGATTCGTCTTGATGAAGTCGCGAACTCTCTTCAACGTGTCGCGTGCGGCGTTTAAATCTTCAAACACAACGGAAAGTTTATTTTCAATCAAAGCCTCGTCCGTGTAGGTAACGTCGCCGTGAATCATGAAGAATTTTTCGCCGTCGTCAACAATGACAATGCTGTTGCCTTTCGTGTGACCGGGCGCGAAGATGTAATAAACGCCGTCAGTGATTTTTTGGCACGCGGGAAAATTTTTATAAGCTCCGTCCGTGAAGTCGACGCGAACAATGTTTTCGCCCGTCAAATTCATGTCGTCGGCTTCAATTCGCGAAATAAACACCTTTGCATTCGGAAAACTGCGCAATTCGCCTGTGTGATCCGGGTGCTTATGCGTCACGAGAATTTTTGAAACTTTTTCGGGCGCGTAGCCGAGATTTTTCAGCGCGTCAACGTAATCGGCAATCTTGTCGCCGAAAGTTATCACGGACTTCTCTGTCACAGGAAAATCCATTTCGGCAGGCGTGCCCGTATCGACGAGAATAATTTCCTTGCCCGTGTCGATAACGTAATTTTGCAGACTTGAACGAAGTTTTTCTTCAGCGATTGAACCTTCGGGCAATCCGCCGCCGCACGCAAACGACTTCAACATAAAGCCGCCGTCATAAAATCTGACCGCTTGAATTTTGAGCTTGGGCTTTTC
>CAMNPA010000294.1 GCA_946547205.1 uncultured Selenomonadales bacterium
AATTTCTTTTATCGGCAAGAAACCGGGCATCATGACCAATACCGAACCGAATGCAAATCCCGACGCAACGTTTAACACTGCCGCGCAACTCGACGCCGCTCCGAAATTTATCGTCTGCAAAAAATTTTCTTTCTTGCGAATGAAACGTTTGCGCCCAATGAAAGCCGCCGCGATTGAACTCAAAATCAGTGCGACGCTGATTGACCAAATCGCTTGAACTTTTCCGACGCCGCCAGCCAACAAACTCAACTTGAACGGCAAAAATTTTTCTAAACTCGTCTCGTCCCAGTGAAAGCCCCAAGTCCAGTGAAAAGGATTGCTCAAGATGATGTTGATGACGATGACCATTGCCAGCGGTATCAATGCCATTGTCCAATGCGGCAAGTTGCGCTGTTTACGTTGTCCGCCTTCCAAATGTTCGCCGTAACCTTCGCCCGCCGCTTGAAGTCGTTTTGCGCGAAAAGTCAACCAGCCCATTGCCGCCGCCGCAAATAAAATCGTCGCGAAAAGTCCGATGCCTGCTCCTGCCCAAGTTGACGTGCCGAAATACGACGACGGGATAATATTTTGGATTTGCGGTGTGCCGGGCAGTGCGACCATTGCGAATGAAAAAATTCCCATCCAAAGTGTCGCGGGCAAAAGTTTTTTCGGAATGTCGGCTTTGCGAAAGAGTTCTGCTCCGAAAGGATACATTACGAACGCCACGACGAAGACGCTCAAGCCGCCGTAAGTCAGTGCCGCGCAACCGAGTAAGACTGCCAAAATCGCCCGCTCTTCGCCCAAAATTTCCATGATTTTTGCCGCGATTGCCGACGCCAAGCCGCCTTTTTCCATTAGCCGCGCGAAGACCGCTCCGAATAAAAACACCGGGTAATAAGTTTTCGTGTATTCGGCGAGCCGCGTCATGTAAAGTTCGCTGTAGACCGGCAAGATGTTGAATTCGCTCAAAATTGCCGCAACGACTGCGAAGAACGGCGCGATTAAAATTATCGACCAGCCGCGATAAGCGAAAAGCATCAAGCCGATCATCGCGACGCCGATACAAAATGTTTCCAAAGTTATCTGCTTCCCTTCGACAAAAAATTTTACTGCGGTTGGAGCCAATTATAGAACAAAAAATTTTCTTGTCCATAATTCTTTTCGGCAATTCGCGCGACACATTCCTAATTGCATTTACGGCGTGTTTGGTTTATCATTGAAGAAATTATCGCGGCGGAGGGATTTTGATGGACGAAAAAATTTTGGATTGGGTGGTACTCGCGGAAAAATTTTCTGCGGACGGCGATCCGTTGTCCATGCGCACTGCCGCGAACGAAATTTTTGAGCTCGACAAAAATTCTGATGAAGGTTTGGCGATTATGGCGGAAGCGACGCTTTATCTCGGCAAAATCGACGCGGCAGAGTCTTTTGCAAAATTTTCGCTGTCCATTGAACCGAAAAATCTGCGCGGACGACTTGTCATGGGCGGTGTCGCGGCAAAACGTTTCAAGTTGCGAGACCAGCTGAAAATTTTCGACGAACTCATTCACGACACGCGCGAAGAGATAAAAAATTTACAGTCGCGCCTTCAAGAGCACAATCGGCAATTCGCATTCAATCGCCGTCAACGCACCGCCGCCGACGACAACTTTCAAAAGCAAATTGACAAAAAAATTTCCGTCACGCGCGCGATTTTGTTCAAAGCTTTATGTTGGAGCGCGAACGGATTGTATTTGGCGGGCGAACCTGCGCGGGCGTCGACGATTTTATTGGAAGCAAGCACTTTGACGGACGACAACGCTCAAGCGGCGGAGCTTTACTCAAAGCATTTGTTCCTGCGCAATTATCGGGACGTGCCGCCAATGCAGACGAAAGAGCTTGCGCAAAAATACGGCAGTTTCTTCGCGAGAATCAGTCCTTTCCGTCACGACAAACACACTCGCGGAGAAAAAATTCACGTCGGCTACATTTCGCCCGATTTTCGTGAACATGCGCTTGCAAATTTTATCGTGCCGTTTCTGCGCGACTTTGACGCCGAAAAATTTTCCGTGACGTGCTACGCGACGGGCAAGAAAGATTTCGTCACGGAGAAGTTTAAATCGTTTAACGTCGGTTGGCGCACATTGACGGGCAAGGAACCGTTCGAGGCGGCGCAAATCATTGACGCGGACAACGTTGATATTCTTGTTGACTTGTCGGGACATTCGCAGGACAGTTGCTTGCCGATTCTCGCGCATAAGCCCGCACCGATTCAAATTTGCGCACTCGGCTACACGGCGACGACCGGGCTTAACGCGGTGGATTATTTCCTGTCAGATAATCTGTGCACGCCGGAAAATTTGCCGAACAACTTCACGGAAAAAATTTTGCGGCTCAATCCTTGCAGTCTGTGTTATTCGCCCGGTTTGATTCGTGAAATGCCGAACGTTGAATTGCGCGCGCCGTTTTTGAAAAATGGTTTCGTGACGTTCGGAAGCTTTAACAACTTCGCCAAAATTTCGGACGACGTGCTTTACATTTGGCGTGCGATTCTCGAAGGCGTGCCACATTCGCGATTGATACTCAAGGGAAAAATTTTCAGCATCGACGACGGCAAAGCACTTGTCCGCGAACGTTTCCGCAAGTTGAGTTTTCCGATTGACCGCGTGGAATTTCGACCGTACAGCCCGGATTATCTCGAACAATATCGCGACGTTGACATTGCGCTTGACACTTTCCCTTATACCGGCGGAACGACGACTTGCGAAGCGTTGTTTATGGGCGTGCCCGTCATCACTGTTCGCGGCAAAACTCACGGCTCACGGCTCGGCGCGTCGATTCTCGTTGCTGCTGATGTTGCCGAACTTG
>CAMNPA010000295.1 GCA_946547205.1 uncultured Selenomonadales bacterium
CAATGCGGCTTGTGAGTGTGACGGGCTTATAAATGTTTTGCGGCACGGCTTCAAATATCTCGGCATAAAATTTCGTGTCTGCTACTTCAAGCCCGAATCGACGTTGAATCAGACGGCGGCGGCGCAGTACGCCAAGAATCATGTTGCTTGCTATCGGCAGTGGCATTACAGCGCGGACAATAATCGGAGTGTCGATATGGTGCTTGTACTCAACGGCATTCCGATTTTTGCGTTTGAGCTGAAGAATCAGTACACGGGGCAGAATGTTGAGGATGCAAAGCGGCAATGGATGTACGACCGCGACCCGCGAGAAATCTGTTTCCAATTCAACAAGCGGATTCTGGGATATTTCGCCGTTGATCATTTGGAAGTGTGGTTGACGACGAAACTTGCGGGCAAGGATACATATTTTCTGCCGTTCAATCAGGGCAGTAACGGTGCGGGGCGTGACGGCGGCAAAGGCAATCCTTCCAACCCGAACGGCTACCCGACGGCGTATCTTTGGGAGCAGGTCTTTCAAAAGGACAGCATGATTGATATTCTGCAGAAGTTTATTCACGTCGAAAAAAATCGGCTGATTTTCCCGCGCTATCATCAGCTTGACGTTGTGCGAAAAATGATAGCGCATGTCTCCGAGTTCGGTGCGGGACATAATTATTTGATTCAGCATTCGGCGGGCTCAGGTAAATCGAATTCCATTGCGTGGACGGCTTATCGCCTTGCCTCTTTACACGACAAAGACAACCGCGCAATTTTCGCAAGCGTTATCGTCGTGACTGACAGGACGGTTCTCGACGCGCAATTACAAGAGACAATTAGCGGCTTTGACCATACGTTAGGTGCGGTGGAGACAATCGGCGAAAATAAAAACAGCCGCGACCTTCGCGACGCCATAAATTCCGGTGCGCGGATTATCGTGACCACGTTGCAAAAATTCCCCGTCATATATCAGGAAGTGGATAACACTGCGGGGAAAAATTTTGCCGTCATAGTCGACGAGGCGCACTCTTCGCAGACGGGCTCTTCGGCGCAAAAATTAAAAGCCGCGCTTGCCGACACTGAAGACGCCTTGCGCGAATATGCCGAACTCGAAGGCGACGCGGAGATTGACCCGACCGATAAACTTGTTCGGGAGATGATAACTCACGGCAAGCACAAAAATCTTTCGTTCTTCGCCTTCACCGCCACGCCGAAAGCAACCACGCTTGAAATCTTCGGCACGGAGCACAGCGACGGAAGTTTTCACCCGTTCCATATTTACTCAATGCGGCAGGCAATCGAGGAAGGATTTATTTTGGACGTTCTGCAAAATTACATGACCTATGACACGTGCTTTAAGATTGCCAAAACCGTCAAAGAAAATCCCGACGTGCCGAGCTCCCGCGCCGCCAAAGTCATTCGCAAATTTGAAGAATTGCACCCGTACAACATCGGGCAAAAGTCGCAAATTATCGTTGAGACCTTCCAAGAAACGACGCGGCACAAAATCGGCGGACGCGGCAAAATGATGGTCGTCACTTCTTCGCGGCTTGCGGCGGTGAAATATTACCACGAGTGCAAGCGTTATATCGCCGAGCAAGGTTACAACATCGGAATTCTCGCGGCGTTCTCCGGCACCGTAACTGACGACGGCGCGGAATTCACCGAACCGAAATTGAACGTTCGAGCGGACGGCAGTCACATCAGTGAGGCGCAGACTAAAGCCGAGTTCCGCGAAAATTTTCAGATACTCATTGTCGCCGAAAAATATCAGACGGGCTTTGATGAACCGCTGTTGCATACAATGATCGTCGACAAGAAATTGCGCAGCGTTAAAGCCGTTCAAACTCTTTCGCGACTGAACCGCACCTGTCAAGGCAAGACTGATACATTTATTCTGGACTTCATAAATTCGCAGGAAGACATTCGGGAAGCGTTTCAGCCGTTCTATCAAGAAACCATGCTTGAACGCGAGATTAACACCGACCTGCTCTATCAAGTGCAGAAAAATCTTCGCGGCTACTGTGTTTACTCCGACGACGATATTGACGCCTTTACCGCCGAATATTTCAAACGCTGCAGACAGGATTCAAAGTCTATGGGGCGTATGACAAGCATTCTGAAACCTGTTGCCGACCGTTATAACAAGTTGAATCCCGACGAGCGTTATCAATTCCGCCGCTTGTGCCGCAACCTGATTAAATGGTACGGCTACATTGCTCAAGTCGTGCGCATGTTCGATAAAGCTTTGCACAAGGAATATATTTTCTTGAAATACCTTCTGGAACTTATCCCGCCCGAATCAACGCAAATGATTGACCTTGCCGGAAAACTTCAACTCGAATATTACAAACTGCAAAAGACTTTTGAAGGGGCAATCTCGCTGAAAGAGGAAACCGGCACTTATACGCCCGCCGCCGCCAAAGGTGCGGCAAGTTCCGAAGAAAAACAACCTCTTGACGAAGTTATCAAGAAGATAAACGAGCAATACAAAGGCAAATTCACCGAGGCTGACAAGGTATTGGTTAAGACACTCATGACAAAGCTTATGCGCGATACCAAATTGCAGACCAAGGCGAAAACCAACGATCCCAAAATTTTTTTGGAAAGCATTTTTCCGCAAGCATTTGATGACACCGCGCAGGAAAGCTATATTGAATCGCAAGAAAGTTATGCCGGTCTATTTGAAGATCAAGCAAAGTACAACGCCGTTATGCACGCTCTCGGCAATATTATATATCGTGAAATAAGGATGAATCTATAATAATTGGCGAATCACAGAATTCAAGGCAGTGTCAAGAGTTTTGTGTAATTAGGATTGTTGATTTGACGCCATTCTTT
>CAMNPA010000296.1 GCA_946547205.1 uncultured Selenomonadales bacterium
TTTAAAGGAGATTTTACAATGACTTCCGATTTTATCAAAATGCTTGCCGATTGGCGCGAAAGCATGTATTCGCAGACGATGAAATACCTTGCCGACAAAAAAATTCCCTGCGGCGCGTTTCTCAACGACGCTTCCAAACTTCAAATGATGCGGAGTTTTTTCAAGGGCAGAGGACTCAATTTGTCGTGCATCTGCCTCTTGAACGACGCGGACAAAAAATTTGAGCCGGAAGACGGCGAACAGCTCGTCGCGTTGTCGGAATTCCGCACTGTGGAGCCTAAACCAAAATTTATGTTCGTGTCGGAAGGCGGCTTTTTCCAACTGATGTTTATGGATTATTTCAAAGCTCGCGGCACGAAAATGTTTTTTAACAACGGCAGAGCCAATGCCGAAAACACTTACGATCTTTACATGAAAAATTTGCCCGCGCTCTACGAAGTTCACGAATTGCTTGCCGATGAAGAGTCCAAAATTGCCTTTCGCGCGTACATGACGGCAAGGGTCACCAACGTTTTGAACGACTTCCGGTTTGCTCCCGAACCGCAATATTTTCTTGAAGGTTTTTTTCCCGAAAAGGACGACATTGCGATTGACGGCGGAGCATTTGACGGTGCGACTTCGGCTGATTTTGCCAAGCAGGGTGCACAAGTCTACGCTTTCGAGATGAACGCGGACAACTACAAAAATTGTCTGAATCGTGCAGAAAAAGAAATTGGGGGGGCAGCACCTTTACCATTGAAAATCTCGGCTTGAGCAATCAAGAAGGCGAGGCGTCTTATCGTCCCGGAACCGCCGGCAGTCGCAAAGATCCAAACGGCACGTTGACGGCAAAATTTATCGATCTCGACACTTACGTTTTGCGAAAAAATTTGCCACGCGTCGATTATATCAAGCTCGACATTGAAGGCGCGGAACTCGAAATGTTGCACGGCGCGGCGAAGACAATCACTCGTTGGAAGCCGAAGATGGCGATTAGTGCTTATCATCGTTCCGAAGATTTGTGGACGCTTGCAAGTTACGTCAAGTCGCTCCGTTCCGATTACGAATTCAAGTTCCGCCATTACCGAATCGATTGCACAGATTATTTGTTCAACGATAAGAACCGTGAAACTTTTAGAAATTTCGGCTTGAGTTATTTCTGTCCGAGTCATTGTGAATGCGTTTTGTATTGCAGATAGCTATAAAAAAATTTAATCGTTCGCAATAATCGCCGCAAGCTTTGGAATGACGATTTCAAAGTCGCAAGTCTCACGAATCAATTTTGCGGCACGTTCACCGAAAATTTTTCGTTGCTCGTCGTCAAGGAAGAGCTCGGAAATTTTTTCGGCAAATGCCGCCGCGTCTTCCGAATAAACTCTGTAACCGTTCACGCCGTTTTGAATCACGTCTTCGCAGCCGCCGATGTCGCTCGTGACTGCAGGAAGTCCGCTCGCCATAGCCTCCAAAAGTGATGTCGGCAAGCCTTCATGTCGCGACGGGAAAATATAAACGTCCGCAAGCCGATAAAATTCCTGTGGCGCGTCGACTTCTCCGATGACTTTGATTGAATCGTCAAGCTCGGTTGATAACGTTCGCAGTTCGTCCAGCAAATGATTCAAGCCGCCGCCAACGACAAATAGCAGCGCGTCGGGAAATTTTCGGTGCAAAATTCGCCAAACGTCCTGCAACGTGTCAACGCCCTTATCTTTGACGATCCTCGCGCAAAACAGCAAAACTTTTTGTTCGGGCTTGACGCCGTGAGAAATTTTCAGTTCACGTCTCCGCAACTCATTCGATTGCGGATATTTTTTTGTGTCGATGCCGTGCGGAAGGATTGAAATTTTTTCGGGAGCAATGCCGCCGCGTTCAATGAAGCCGTCGCGAATTTCTTTGGTCGTCGCAACGTAATGCGTGCATGTCGCCAAAATTTTATTCCGCCAATTATCCGCGCTGAAAATTTCCGCCTTGCCGGTCAAAGCCAACGTCACGGGCTTTTTAAAAAGTCGCGCGAAGAGAATTGCCCAGACTGAAAATTTCGGCGTGCCGATGATGTAAAACGCGTCGATGTCGTTGTGCGTCGTCAAAAGGCGCAAAAAAATTTCCAGCCATCTTAGCGGCGGGTGCAGTCGAATCAAATCGATACCGTTGAGATTTTCGCGCGCCTTCGTGAAGAAAAATCTTTTCTTCGTCATGAGCGTTACGCGGTGACCGAGCTTGATGAGTTGCAACGCGTGATTTTCGCCGTGAATTTCCGCTCCGCTCTTAGTCGGTCGTCCGTCCGGCAGGAATTTTTTCCCGACGGCAAAATCTTTTATCAGCAAGCAAATGTTCATGATTCACCTAAAAATTTTATTGCGACGTCGAGAACCTGCGCGGGCGTGACATTTTTTAAACATTTCGGCTCGTCACAAATTTTTTTCGTGCAAGGGCAGCAAGATTCGCGGCTCGTCAAGGCAACGGCATTCGGATTAATCGGGTGCCAACGGTCGGGACTCGTGCAACCATACATCGTAATCATTTTAACGCCGGTTGTCGCGGCAATGTGCGTGGCTCCGGTGTCGACAGTGATAAACAAATCGGCGCGTCGAAAAAGTTCGGCAAGGTCAGTGAGCGAAGTCTCTCCGCAAAAATTTTCTACGTTGCCGCCAATCTCCGCGATAACTTCATCTGCATAAGCTCTGTCATTTGGTGCACCGACGATAAAAAATGCCGCGTCATAACGACTGCGCAACTCGCGGACGACTTCGGCGAAATATTCTTTGCTCCACGTCTTGAGCGGAAAAGTTCCTTTGACACACAGCGCGATTTTGAACTTTGCACGCGGCA
>CAMNPA010000297.1 GCA_946547205.1 uncultured Selenomonadales bacterium
GCCGCCGTAAATCTTATCGTTGCCGGCTTGACCGTAAATTTTGTCGTTGCCCGCGTTGCCTACGAGATAATCATTGCCGTTGCCGCCGTAAAGCGAATCGTTCTTCGAGCCGCCTTGAAGCGTGTTGGCGAGTTTGTTGCCGGTAATTTTGACAGACTTCGTGCGAGAAGATGCGTCGACGATTTTCACGGCAGAACCGATTGTCACGGGCGACTTTGTCGAATTCGTAACGGTCTTGAACGTCGGATCTTTATAAACGCCGTTGATGTTGACAGTCGACAAATTTGCCGCGCCCATCAGAGAAATTTTTCCGTCATCGACAGTGACGACGAGATTTGCGCCGCTCTTTGACGTGGAATATTTTCCGCCGCCGATTGAAAGCGTTGACGTTGCGTTGAAGCCGTAAATTTTATCGGAGCCGTCGCCGGAGTTGTATCGAATCAAATTGTTTTGAGCGTAGGAACTCAAGCTGATTAAGTCGTTGCCCGTGCCGCCGCTTATCGTGACTTCCGAGCCGCTGTTGTAAACAAAATCCTTGCCGCCGCCGCCGCTAATCGAAACTCTTGCGCCGCTTTCAACAATGCTTGTCGAAATGTTGTTGAAGAGCGAATCGTTGCCGCTGCCGCCGGACATCGTGACGTTTTTGCCGCCTGCATTGCGAAGGGAATCATTGCCGTTGCCGCCGAAGATTGAAACTGTTTCGCCGCTCGAAAGAATTGTATCATTGTCGGAGCCGCCATCGATTGTCAATTCGTTGCCCGTCAAAGTTATTTTGTCGTTGCCGCTGCCGCCGTTGACGGAATGTTTTCGTCCGCCCGCGATAATCGTATCGTTGCCTTTGCCGCCGTCAATGCTGTTGAAAGAATAATCCGTGATGCTGATTAAGTCGTTGCCTGCGCCGCCGTAAAGTTTGGAGTAAGCATATTCGCCCGTCAAAGTGTCGTTGCCGTTTTCGCCGTAAACAACTGCTCTGTTGCCGTAGCTGTAAATTGAATCGTTGCCCGCGCCTGCTTTAATGCTGACGTTTTCCGCCTTGCTGTAAATGGTGTCGTTTAGAGCCGTGCCGGTCACGAGTTTATTTGAAGTCGTGTTCTCGATGAAATGTTCCGCCGTCTGTTTTGCAATGTATCGAAAGAACATGTAACCTGCCGCGTAAGACGGAATGTAATCTGTTCCCGTGTCGGTTAAAGACAACGCGCTTTTCAAACTCGCGCTGTCGGCAGCCAAGTCTTGCAAAAAATTTTTCCGTTTGTCGTCGACGCCTATTGTCAGCTCGGCGATACCTTCTTTGACGAATTGCGGCAAGGAAAAATAATCGTCAACGTTAGCCATCATTACGGCATGAGTCATCTCGTGCGCGATTGTTCTATCAAGATAAATAGAGACATTGTAACTGTCGCCGTCGGGATTGCCGCCGTTCTTCAATGCGCCGTAAGCTCTGGAATTAACCGCCATTCGCAGATAGTTACTTCCCGCAGGATATGCCGTCAATGCCGTCTGATAACCGTCGTCGCCGCCTTGCTCAATGAAACCGAAATACAATATCTTTGAAGTGGAATTGGGATTAAAGCTGTAATCGTCGCCGTAAGATTCGGCAATGAGATTCAAGACGCCTTTGCCCCACCAAGTTTTGAGAGCCTGCCAAATATATTTTTCGGAGCTGCTTAAATCGTTGAAGCTTATATCGTCGCTGATTGTCAATTCGCCCGTCGTGTCATACAGCGGAAATTTTGCAAGTCTGATTGTCAAACCGTTGGCAGTGAATTCGTTGCCCGTGAAATTTTCTAAGCTGCCGACTTCGGGAACGACGGCTGAAGCGTCTTTTTCATATGTCGAGCTGCCCGCGTCGAAGCCGGTTATCGCGCCGGTGTCGTCGTTATCAAGATTTATTCCGCAATATTTTTTCAAGAACTCGTCGCCGCTTTTGGCATTTTTGCAGTCACGAATCATTTTGCTTATCGCGTCGTCGGCACTGCTGAAAATCGTCGAGGATTTAATTGCATCGTTCAGCGCGTTTTTATCATTCAATGACGCCATGAACTTTTTGATAACTTCCTGTTGAGCAGCCATGTAAATCATCGCCTTAAAAATTTTTGTTCATTATAAAATAATACGGGGCAGGGTGCGCAAGACTTTTGCAAAAAAAATCAAGCCGCAACCGTTGAAGTTGTCAGCTTGAAAAATTTTTCGTTCGTGATAAAATGCCTGCGTATCTGTTGCCAAACGCGGCAAAGGCGGTTGAGTCAGCCTCCAGAAAGGAGGTGCGCTCATGAAACGCATTGTCTGGATCATTATCCGTACAATCGCTGTCACAGGAGCAACGCTTCTCGTGTTGAGCGGACACGCCGCCTGAATCTCACCTCAAGCGGCGGAAGTCTAAATACTTCACAAAGCTTTACGAAATATAGATACATGGTGGGCGAAACCGCCTAACAGGTACAGCGTCCTGTCTTTGCAGTGACGCTTTTTTGTTGCCGTGGAAATTATAATCGCCGCGCGTCCAAAAATCAAGTTTTACTTTGTGAGCAGGTCGGTTACTTTGTTGGCAAGGTCGGCGGGATTTTCGGGCATCACTCCTTCAATCAGCAATGCGAGCGAATAAAGCGTCGTGCACAGGTTTTTGAAGGCTTGATTGTCTTTGCCGAGCGCGTGAAGGCTTTCCAATTTGTTGAAGACCGCGTGATTCGGATTGAGCTCCAAAATTTGCGTTGCCTTGAACATCGGATTGTTCATTGACGCGAAAGTTTTTTCCATTGACAACGAAGGGCCGCCTTCGCCCGTGACGAGACACACCGC
>CAMNPA010000298.1 GCA_946547205.1 uncultured Selenomonadales bacterium
CCGCGACTGACGAATCGACACGAGGAAGTTTTAACGGTCGTGCGCATTGCTCCGATTTGAACGCTCAATTCGTCGCCGTCCTTTTCGATTGACAGCACCGCGCCTTTCTGGTCAAGCGGCTTGATATAAACCGTGTCGCCGATGAAAATTTTTTTCTTGTCAATGCGTGTGCCGACGTGTTTATCGGCGATGATTCCCGTTGCCGAATCAATTTCCGCTTCGCGCAATTTGTCACGCGATTGTTGAATGACTTGTTGCCGGCGTTTAATGCCCGCGTCGTCGAATTGCTCCTTAAGTGCCGCGATAATTTCTTCAGCCTCGCGTTTAGTTTCGCGCACCATTGCCGCAGATTTTTCACGAGCCTTGCGAATGATGTCGCCCTTGGTCTTGGCAATTTCGTCGCGCATCTCGGCAATTTTTTTCTCGTGACGAATCGCCTGCTGTTGACGTTCAAAAATTTCTGCGTTGCGTTGCTCAAAAATCATGCGCTGATTCTCAAGTTCGCTGATGACTTGTTCAAAGTTCGCGTGGTCTGCGGTGACGAGTTGTTTCGCGCGGAGAATCAAACTTTTTTGCAAGCCGAGACGTTGACTGATTGCAAAAGCGTTGCTCGCGCCTGGAATGCCAATTAACAGCCGATAAGTCGGGCGCAGTGTTTCTGAATCGAATTCCACGCAAGCATTTTCAATTCCGTCCGTCGAATATGCAAAAGTTTTCAGTTCGGAATAATGAGTAGTCGCGATTGTCGCCGCGCCGATTTGCAGCAGCCGTTCGAGAATCGACATCGCCAAAGCCGCGCCTTCATCGGGATCGGTGCCTGCGCCAATTTCGTCGAGCAAAACCAAATCGCTTGAGGTCACGTCGTCGAGAATCGCCACGATTTTTTTCATGTGCGCCGAGAAAGTCGATAAGCTCTGTTCGATTGATTGTTCGTCGCCGATGTCCGCGAAAATGTTCGTGAAGACCGCAATACGCGAGCCGCTTGCCGCAGGAATGTAAAGCCCGCATTGTGTCATCAACGCGAGAAGTCCCAATGTTTTCATTGAAACGGTTTTGCCGCCGGTATTCGGCCCGGTGACGAGCAGCATTGAAAATTTTTCGCCAAGCTGAATGTCAATCGGAACGACGCTTGCCGAATCAATCAGCGGGTGCCGCGCAGATTTCAAGTCCGTGAAATTTTCAAGCATCGGCTCCGTCGCGTTAAGGTCTCGTGCAAGTTTTGCCTTCGCGAAGAGCAAATCGATGTCCGCCAAAATTTTCACGTTGTTTATGAGTGCGTCGAGATTTTTTCTGACGGCGTCGCTCAAGTTGCGCAGAATTCTCAAGACTTCGTGACGTTCTTCCGCCTCAAGCTGTTTGACGCTGTTGTTGAGATTGACGACGCTCAACGGCTCAATGAAAACCGTCGCGCCCGTCGCGGATTGGTCGTGGACGATGCCGGGGAATTGCGCTTTGTATTCGAGTTTGACGGGCAAAACGTAACGGTCGCCGCGCATGGTGACGAGTGCATCCTGAAAAAATTTTTGCTTGCCGCTGTCGTGAAGAATGTTAAAAATTTCGTTCTTGATTCGGCTTTGAGCGTTGCGCAGTTCACGACGAATCTTTTGCAATTCAACGCTTGCGGTGTCGCGAACGGCTCCGTGGTCGTCGATTGCGTTTTCGAGTTGACGTTCCAAGTTGCCCAAAATTTCAAGTTCAGTGGCACGCGATTTTAATTGCGGCGCGTCGATTTCGCTCTCCTTGAAAAATTTTTTGACTTGGCGCATGGTGTACATGGTCGACAGCACGTTGAGCAATTCTTCGGCGTCGGCAACGGAACCCAAGCGAATTTTTTTGAACGTCTCGCGAACGTCTCTGAATCCTCCCAAAGGCGGCGAACTTACGGCAAAAATTTTAACGGCTTCGGTCGTCAACGATAAATTTTCGCGGACGGTTTCAAAGTCGTCGTCGGGCTTTAATTTTTCGGCAAGCTCTTTAGCGAAATTACTCGTTGCGCAGTCACGAAGTCGCGCCAAAATTTTATCGAACTCCAAAGTTTTGAAAGCGTCTCTAATCATTGAATCTCTCCCGAATTTTGATTGGTTTCTTGAATTTTAATTGACATTGTGCGGGGCGTCAAATGGAATACAAAAAATCAACGTGAGGTGAAAATTTTTCATGAAGAGCGCGATAATAACGGGCGTGATCGGTCAAGACGGCTCGTATTTGGCGGAACTGTTGCTGTCGAAAGGTTACGAAGTGCACGGACTGATTCGCAGACACTCGACGCCTTGCACGCAGCGCATTGACCACATTGACGACGCAAATTTTTTTCTGCACCATGGCGACGTGACGGACACATTGTGCTTGAGCAACTTGTTGCGCGAAGTTCAGCCCGATGAAGGCGGCAATGAAACCGTCAACGCGGGCACCGACAAAGAAATTTCGATAAAAGCTCTCGCGGAACTCGTCGCTGAAATTATCGGCTACGACGGCGAAATTTTTTGGGACGCTTCAAAACCCAATGGCACTCCGCGAAAACTTTTGGACGTGTCGAAAGCCAAGGCTCTCGGTTGGACGTACAAGACTGACTTGCGCGACGGAATCAAGCTCGCTTATGAAGACTTTTTGCGCAGATTGAAGCAATGCAAATGATTTTGGGACGAAACGATTCTCGGGCGTCAAAACATTGCGGAACAGACCGGCAGGATGCAACGTCACGTTGCCGCGACGGAATCAAGCTCGCCTACGAAGACTTTTTGCGCAGATTGAAGCAATGCAAATGATTTTGGGACGAAACGATTC
>CAMNPA010000299.1 GCA_946547205.1 uncultured Selenomonadales bacterium
CCATTGCCAGCCACGTCATTTTGAGCGTCTCGATGTTGAACGTCAAGCCGAGAAAACGTATCGTCTCGCGGACACCAATGTCATGCATAAATTCACCTCCTTTGCGCAAAAAATTTTCGGAGCCGGAGTTTTCACCTCCTATATCTCATGCGCAAAAGTTTAACACGCGCAGATTATTTTCGCTGTTACAAAAGTCTCCGCGTCAAAATTTTTTTTTGACTTCGGAGCGAGCCAAGATAAAGAGTGTCGTCAAGTAAAACACGCCGAACGAAACTGCCGACGCCAAGAAAATTTCCGTGGAAATGTGCACGGCGACCGCCAACACCGCGAAAATCATTGCGAGCCTCAAAAGCAGTCCGATTAACATAATCTTTTTTGCTTGCGGAGCCGGCGAATTTGCTGCGGCTTCCAGTCGTGCTGCCGTGGACAAGAAATAAAAAAAGTTCAGCAGTGCGCCGACTAAAACCGCTCCACACAATCGGAGCTGTCCCGCTGAAATTAATTGCAAGGACAAAATTGCCGCCACTGCCAGAAAAACTTTCCAACTTTCCTTGAACGTACTCAATACCTGTCTCATGCGTTCAAACTTCGACGCAATAAACATTTTCCCTTCCCGCGCCAAAAGTTTTGTGCTATACTGTGCGCGATTCTATTTGAAAGGAGAAAATTTTTTGAGCAACGCTAACGCTCCTAAACAACGTCGTTCATTCAAAATCATCTTCAAAATTTTTAAATTCCTTATCGCGATGGCGTTCACGTTTTTAATTTCGTTCGCGGTCACGTTGACGATGAAGAGCGATCATCCCGCAGACATTTTCGGCACGCTCGGCGATGAATTTTTTCCGCAAGAAGATTCGTCAAAAGCGGACGGCGCGACCGAAATTAAAACTATCTTCGACGACCTTAACAATCGACCTTTTGACATTGAACGCGTCAGAGAACAAGATTCAACGGTCAAAGATACGGTCATTGATGAAAAAAAATCGCCTGCACCTTCAACGCCCGAACCTGCGCGGCAAGAAGAGAAACTCGGCTTTATCGGCACGATTAGCAGAATGACTTCCATCAAGCCCGCCGTCGAAGCGAAGATTAAAACTATTCCGCACTACGTCACGATTGACAAAATGCCCTATCTCATGTGCCAAGCGATTGTCTCCGTGGAAGACGCGCGTTTTTATAAGCACAAAGGCTTTGACATCAAAGGAATTGCCCGTGCAGCTTTCGTGAACGTGGAAGCCGGCGAAATTCAAGAAGGAGCCTCGACAATCACGCAACAGACCGTAAAAAATCTTTTCCTCACGAGCGACAGAACTTTCACGCGCAAAATGGAAGAGCTTGTCCTTTCAATGAACATGGAAAAAAATTTTGAGAAGGACGAGATTCTGGAGATATATCTTAACGTGATTTATTTCGGCTCAAATTTTTACGGCATTTACGACGCGGCGCACGGTTATTTCGGCAAAGAACCTGCTGATTTGACAATCGCCGAATGTGCAATGCTCGCCGGACTTCCAAACGCTCCGAGTCTCAATTCGCCCTACGTCGACTTTCATCGCGCCAAGAAACGTCAGCTCGTCGTCATTGATGCAATGGAAAAAATCGGCGTCATAAATTCGCGCGAGGCTGAAAGTGCACGCATTGAGGAAATTATTTTGGCGCACTGAAATTTTTTTTTTAGGAGGTATGCAAATGCGAGTTGCTATTATGACGTTGAACGCCTATGACAATTACGGCAACATGCTGCAGAAATACGCGTTATATCGCACGCTGAAAAAGTTCGCCGATTCTGTTGACGTGCTTTGGTATCCCGCGACAAAATCTTTTTTCCCTTACGACCTTGAATTGAATCGCGGAACTATAGGCAATCTCAAGGACGCGGCTTTTACTGCCGTTCGACAATACAAAATCAAAGAATTCAACGACGCCAACATTGCCACGCGTTACGATATTCCGTATCTCGAAGAACTTGCCGACGAGTACGATTTTTTTGTTATCGGCTCCGAAAATGTGTGGAACCCGGACTTTAAAGTTCCCGACAGATTTTTAGAGTTTGCTCCGCCTGAAAAGCGAATCGCCTACGCCGCCGAAATTGCCACTGCGAAGTTGCCCGAAGACGTTCAAAAAATTTACCGCGAAAAAATTTCCGAAATGCCGCATGTGTCTTTGCGCGAACGTGAAGACTGCGACATTGTCGAAAAGCTCACGGGCAAAAGACCGTTACAAGTTCTTGATCCTGTGCTACTTCTTACGGCGAACGAGTGGCGCGAAATTGAAAAGCGTCCGCGTTGGCTCAATCAAAAAAAATACTCGAACGGCTACATCATGACTTGCTTTCACGACGGCAACATTCCCAAACAAATTGACGCGCTCGCAAAAAAAATCGGCTTGCCCGTAGTGAACATGCTCGACAAAAATAATTTTGAGCATTACGTTACCGGCATTGAAGAATTTGTTTATTTGCTCGACCACGCCGCGCTGATTTGCACGAATTCTTTTCACGCCACAGCTTTTGCCGCGATATTCAAGCGACCGTTTATCGTCTGCAACGTCGGCGAATTGAACGGCTCTCTGCTCGAAATGTTTGGCTTTAGCGAACGTGCGACCGATAATTTGAAAATCAACTTTGATCCGCTGAAGATTGATTTCACTCGCCGCGATGAAGTCTTGCCGCGTGAACGTGCAAAGGCATTCAAATTTTTATCGGAGGCTCTCGGCGTTGATCCGTTGGAAAAATTTTTAGGTGGTGATGCGCGATGAAGATTGAGGAAATGATT
>CAMNPA010000300.1 GCA_946547205.1 uncultured Selenomonadales bacterium
CGAACTCCTGTCCGAAAATGATGCCGCAAGACTTTCTCCGAGTGCAGTCATTGATCAATTTCAACGGTGCAGAGTCCAATGACAACCTTTGCAACGTCAAGCACTTTGGAAGTTCCCGCGCCTGTGCAGTGCTCTCAAGTGCGGTATCCCGTTATTGGCGTCGACTCTGACCTGACGGGAAGAATCAGTCAGGCGACGTGGCGTTAAGCCGCCAGTGCGAAATCGTTATCCGCAGTTATTGTTTGAGTTTCCCCTTGTTGAGCCGGTTCGAGGAGCCCGGCACTCGCTTATCAAACTTCATCCATCCCCGTCGAAACCATTACATCCCCTTTTAATAGAAGTTGACGTAATATATCACGCGAAAATTTTTTTGTCAATAACCGCCGCCGATTCGGACGTGGATTGTTGAAATGAGCACCAAGTTTCAAATCTTTAACGAGGTTTTATTCACGGCTCCTGGCTAAGACGCTCCGAACGTGCTATAATCGCGTGGAAAATTTTTATAAGGAAGGACGCCATGCATGTTCAAAGTAAAAATCGCCGCCGCCTTGCTGATTGTCGGATTGTTCGTGTCGATTCATCTAATCGCGCCGGAATTTTTGCCGGAAGTCATCGATTTACTTTCACGCGGCGACATCGTCGAAACGGCGGAATACATAAAAGGTTACGGCTCGTTGGCTGTCGTGTTCAGCTTTTTATTGACGCTCTTTGTCAACGCAATCGGCTTTCCGCCGGCGATAATTTTTTCCACGGCGAACACGTTGATTTTCGGCATCGTGCCCGGAATTGTGCTATCGGTCGTTGCGGAGACTGTCGGCGTGACGATAAGTTTTATCCTGCTTAGATTTTTTTTCCGCGACACGGCGAAGAAAATCATTGCAAAAAATAAACGTCTGCGCTCAATCGACAAGTACAGCTCGAAGAAAGGCTTTACCGTCATGTTGATAGCGCGAATGGTGCCGTATTTGCCAAGCGGACTTTTGAACGCGACGGGCGCATTGAGTTCAATGAGTTTGTGGGATTATTTTTTGGCGTCACTGGTCGGAAAGTTTCCGTCAACGGGCATTGAAGCGATAATCGGACACGACGCGATTTTGCAGGAAGAAGACTTCACGCGGATAATCGTCGTGGTGATTTTTGCAATCGCGTTAATTGCTTGGGCGTGGTGGTATCAGAAAAAACATCAGCACTAAAATTTTTGGAGGAAGTTATCATGAACGAAGCAACAAAATTTTTCAACGAAGGTCTTGCTTGTCTCAACGCCAACGACATTTCGCAGGCGATTGAAAAATTCACGGCGGCGATTGAACACGACGAGAATTTTGCGGACGCTTACGGTGCACGCGGCATGATTTACGGCGGACTAAGCAAAGTCGACGAGGCTGTTTCGGATTTGAATCGGGCGATTGAACTCAATCCCAACGACGCGCGCTCTTACTACAATCGCGGCATGATTTACGCTGTCAGGGCTAAAGAATTTTCAAAGGCTGTCGACGATTTGAATCGTGCGGCTGAACTTGCGCCCGAACATCTGCAAATTTATTTGCAACGCGGCTTTGCTTACATGCGCCTGGAAAATTACGAGCTTGCCGTTGACGACTTTGACAGATACATTGCGGGCGATAAAAATTTTGTGCCGGCTTATTATTGGCGTTCGCTCTGCCATAAAAATTTGGGCAACGACTCTCAAGCTCAAGCGGACTTCGACAGAGCTAAAGAACTCGGCTACAAAGGCTAAACTTTTGGAGGTTGACATCATGAAAAAATTTTTACTCGGAGCGTTGACGGCGATAATGCTTTTGAGTTTCAGCGCGTTCACTCAAGCTCAAGTCGAATCGGAAAATGCTTGTTGTCGCGGAAATTATTGCGCTCAAGACTGCGACGAACCGAGCGGCGAATATTGCGGCAGATACGGTTGCGGACAGAATTCTTAAACGCGGCGTCGAGGAGTTGAGCTATTGGCTAACAAAATTTCTTGCGACGAACAGAAAATTTTCGGCGATGCGATTATCGTCACTGCGGGCGGCGAGCACATTCGAGCCAAGAGCGCAGGGCAACAACACTACATCAATACGATGACTCGGCACGTCGTAACGTTCGGCATTGGCGCGGCAGGCACCGGCAAAACTTTTCTTGCAGTCGCTCAAGCTGCACATTATCTGCGCGTTAAAACGGTGCGGAAAATCATTTTGACACGACCGGCAGTTGAAGCGGGCGAACGTCTTGGATTTTTGCCGGGCGACATGCAGGAGAAAGTTGATCCTTATCTGCGACCGCTTTACGATGCGTTGAAGGAAATTTGCGGCGTCGATCTCTATCAAAAACTTTTCAATCGCGGCATGATAGAAATTGCACCGCTGGCTTACATGCGCGGACGAACATTGAGCGACGCGTTCATCATACTCGACGAGGCGCAGAATACGACTTCAAAGCAGATGAAAATGTTTTTGACGCGCTTGGGATTCGGCTCGCGAATGGTCATCACGGGCGACTTGACGCAGATTGATTTGCCGCGCGGTGTGCAGTCCGGACTTGCAGAAGCGATTGAAATTTTGCAGGGCGTCAAAGGCGTTGGCGTTGCTGAACTCGGCTCGGCGGACGTCGTGCGCCATGAAGTTGTTTCGCGAATTGTTGAGGCTTATGATAAACATGAACGCGACAATCAGCTTTGAAGTCGACACGCTGAATTTTCATCACGACGTTTGATTGAGTTCGGCACGCTGAATTTTCATCACGACGTTTGCTTGAGCTCGACACGACGAATTTTCA
>CAMNPA010000301.1 GCA_946547205.1 uncultured Selenomonadales bacterium
GTTGCCAACATCACTTCGGGACGGAAACGTTGATAGCCGTAACGAATTGCCAAGTCACCGAGTCCGCCGCCGCCGATTGCTCCTGCCATTGCCGATTCTCCGACGAGCGCGATTATTACCGTCGTCAACTGCGACACGATGCCCGGCATTGCTTCCGGCAACAAAACTCTGCTGATGATTTGAAACGGTGTTGCGCCCATTGATTGAGCCGCCTCGACTAAACCGGCGGGAACTTCTTTAAGCGACGTTTCGACTTGCCGACCGATGAACGGTATCGACGCGATGACCAGCGGAACGATTGCCGCAGTCGTGCCGATTGCAGAGCCGACTAAAAATCTCGTCAGCGGAATTATCGCAACCATCAAGATTATAAACGGAATTGAGCGCACCGCATTAACGACAGAGCCGACCGTTTGATTGATGACGACGTTTTCTAAAATTTGTCCTTTAGCCGTCGTGTGAAGTAAAACGCCGAGCGGAACGCCGATTGCCGACGCGATTATCATTGACACGACGACCATGTAAATCGTTTCGCCGAGTGCTTTACTCAACAGCGGCAGAATTTCTGCGAACATAACCTATCACCTCTACGCGTACATCTTGCCCGCCGAGAAAATTCAACGCGCTGTTAATCGCCGAGTCTTCGCCGCTCAAGCCGATGATGAATCGTCCGAAGGGCACGCCGTGAATTTCGTCCAGGTTGCCGAAAAGCATTGTGCATTCGACGCCGTTGCATGTGCGAATCATTTTGGCGAGAACGGGATCGTCTGCACGTTCGCCCAAAAAAATCAATCGCAACAAAAGCAAACTGCCGGGCGTCCTGTCTTGAGAAATTTCGTTGCCTCTGAACGCGGCGGGCAATTCATTCGACAGCAAGACGCTGATAAATTCTTTCGTGATGGCGTGGCGCGGATTTGTGAACACGTCGAGCACGGAGCCTCGTTCGGCGATGACACCTTCGCTGATGACGGCAACCTTGTCGCAAAGCTGTTTGATGACTTGCATTTCGTGCGTGATGACGACGACGGTCAACGACAGATTCTGATTGATGACTTTGATAAGGTCGAGAATTGATTTGGTCGTTTGCGGGTCGAGAGCGGAAGTTGCTTCGTCGCAGAGCAAAATTTTTGGGTCGCTTGCCAGTGCACGAGCGATGCCGACGCGTTGCTTTTGCCCGCCGCTAAGTTGAGACGGATATTGTTGAGCTTTATCGCTGAGCCCGACGAGTTCAAGGAGCGGACGAACTTTTTTGCCGATGTCGTTTGCGTTCATGCCGTAGAGTTTCAGCGGAAAGGCAATGTTGTCGTAAACGGTCGCCGAGCTTAGCAAATTGAAGTGTTGAAAAATCATTCCGATTGACTTGCGAGCCTCGCGCAGTTGACTTTCCGTTAAAGTCGTCATGTCTTGCCCGTCGACGATGACTTTGCCGGCAGTCGGACGTTCAAGCATGTTGATACAGCGAACGAGCGTTGATTTGCCCGCGCCGCTCAAACCGATTATGCCGTAAATTTCGCCGCGAGCAATGTTCAAGTCGATTCCTTTCAACGCGTGCACTTTGCCCGACGGACTGTCGTAAGTTTTTTCAATGCCGATGAGTTTTATCAAACGTGTCACCTCTGTTGAGCTTTTAGGTTTTAGCTTGTAGCTTGTAGCTTTTAGGTTTTAGCTTTTAGGTTTTAGCTTTTAGGTTTTAGGTTTTTCCTAACGACTAACGACTAAAAGCTAACGACTGAAAGCTGAAAGCTATTTCTTCAAGTAGTGATAGAGTGCTCCGAATAAATTTGCGTCGTTGCGATATTTGCAGGCGACAATTTTCGGGCGCGGCAGATAATCTAAAGAGACGGCAGAAATTTCGTCGAGCTTGGCTTGAACGGCGTCGATGAAACTTTGACGTGAACTGATGCCGCCGCCGAGTGCAAAACGTTCCGGGTCGAAGAGCATTTGCAGATTAAAAATTTTCGTCGCGACACCGTAAGCAAATTTGTTCAGTTCGTCGCGCATGTCAACGTTGCCCGCTTCAATCAAATCGAAAATCATTTCGCCCGTGACTTCCTTTGAATCTCTGCCCAAAATTTTCGCGCAACGTTCTTGAAATTTTACCGCGCTCAAAGCGTAATGATAAGTATTTTTCTCGTCGGCAGCCTCGCCGATATTTTGGAAGGTAGGAGCAATTTCGCCCGCGCAGAAATTTGAGCCGCGATAAATTTTTCCGTTGCAGATGAACGCGCCGCCAATCGACGTGCCGAAAACCATCACAAACGCATTTTTCACGCCGACGAGACTGCCCGATTTAACTTCCGCAATCGCCGCGCAGTTGGCATCGTTCTCGACAGTGACACGCACGCCGCAAATTTTTTCAAGCTCCTCGGCAATGCAGTGACCGTTGTTGAAATCCAATGCGCCGCTCGAAATGCAAATGCCTTTGTCCGTGTCGATAAGTCCCGGCATTGAAAGCGCGATACCTTCGGCGTCAGAGTGAGCATTGAAAATTTCAGCGAGTCCCGCCAAAAATTCTTCGTGATTTTTTTTCGGCGTTGGAATTTTATTCTTCGCGACGATTTTAAATGAACGCGTGCCCGTCATCAGCGCATATTTAATGAACGTGCCGCCGACATCGATTGACAAAATTTTTTTCATCATGAGACCTCCGCAAAAAAATTTCCTCAACGATAAGTCAAGGCGAAAGGCTTTGTCAATATTCGGCAGAAAAATTTTCCGCGACGACAAAAGAGCCCGTCACGGATGACGGGCTCGCCGGCAC
>CAMNPA010000302.1 GCA_946547205.1 uncultured Selenomonadales bacterium
GTGAGGAAGAGTTTATCGCTGTTGAGAATGTCGTAGACGTTGAGCTGAAGCGCGGCGATTGCTTTGGCGTTCTGCAGATTGTTTGATGAGCGCGTCACGTTGTCGATAAGTTCACGGGTGATGAACAGCGACTTGCAACCGTCAACGCCGAAAGTTTTTTGCAGCTCGACAAATTTTTTCGTCTTCGGCTCGTCAAAATTCAGCTCGTCCAGAACAATCAAGTTGCCTTCGTTGAGTTTGTCGGTAAGGACGCACTTCAGAGCAAGACGACGTTGTTTGCGAGGCATCGTGAACGAATAATCGCGGGGATGTGGCCCAAAAATTGTTCCGCCGCCACGCCACAACGGACTTCTGCGAGAACCTGCGCGGGCACGACCTGTACCTTTTTGCCGCCAAGGTTTGCGTCCGCCGCCGCGAACGTCGCCGCGAGTTTTGGTGTTGTGCGTGCCGAGTCTCCACGACGCCATTTGCATGACGACCGCTTGATGAACGAGACCTTCATTGATCTCCACGCCGAAAATTTCTTCGCTAAGTTCGATGTCGCCGACCTTTTTGTTGGTCATATCGTAAACTGCTACAGTTGGCATCTAAAATCCTCCTTTCGTTTATTTTTTATGCTTGCGAGTTGGCTTGACGGTTTCGCGAACGACAACGAGACCTTTCTTCGGACCGGGAATCGCGCCTTTGATGAGAAGCAAATTTCTGTCCGCGTCAACTTTAACGACTGTCAAACGCTGAATCGTCGTGCGAGTGCCGCCCATGCGTCCGGGAAGTCTCTTGCCTTTGAGAACACGACCGCCGGGACCGGAGAGCATTGCGCCTGTTGAACCGGGCTCGCGATGAGATTTTGAACCGTGACCCATGGGGCCGCGCGCGAAGTTGTGACGTTTGATTGAGCCGGCAAAACCTTTGCCCTTCGACGTGCCGATAACGTCAACGAGTTCGCCCGCCGCGAAAATGTCCACGCCGATAACGTCGCCAACCTTGTATTCGGACTCGGCAGCAAGACGAATCTCGCGAATGAATTTTACGGGCTTGACTTCAGCCTTTTTGAATTGACCGGCGTCGGGCTTGTTGACTTTGCTTTCTTTCACGTCGCCGAATCCGATTTGGACTGCGCAATAACCGTCGGTGTCGACAGTCTTGTTGCGAATGACAACGTTGTTGCCGGTCTCAACGACAGTGACGGGAATAACTTTACCTTCCTCGGTGAAAATCTGCGTCATGCCGAGTTTGATGCCTAAAATCGCTTTTGCCAATGTTTACACCTCCTCAAACCTTGATCTCGATGTCAACACCGGCGGGCAAATCCAACCGCATGAGCGCATCAACCGTTTTGTGCGTCGGCTGAAGAATGTCAATCAAGCGTTTGTGCGTGCGCATCTCGAATTGTTCACGCGAATCCTTGTTGACGTGCGGCGAGCGCAAAATTGTGTAGATGTTTTTTTCCGTCGGCAACGGAATCGGTCCCGAAACTGCCGCGCCGGTTTTCTTAGCCGTCTCCACAATCTTTGCCGCGCTCTGATCCAACGACTTGTGATCGTAGGCTTTGAGGCGAATGCGAATCTTTTGTTGCTTTGCCAAAACAATTCCTCCTTAGTCAAGAGTCAAAGCTCTCAACGTTGCTCCGCGACAGTTCCCTCGACTGAACGGAAATTTTCTGCCGAGCCATCTGCCGTGTCACAGCTTACAAAAAACTTTTTTGAGACATTGAACGTGGTAAATCAACTTAACCTGTCAAAAACTTGGACGCGCACATTGGATGCAACGTCACGTTGCCCCTCGACTGAACGGAAATTTTCTGCCGAGCCATCTGCCGTGTCACAGCTTAACTTCAACGGCAAACATGTTACCAATCGAAAATTATAGCAAGCGTTGCCGCCAGTTTCAAGAAAAATTTTTTATCGTCCCAGGTGATTCAAGCAGTAATGCAAAATTCTTTCTGCAGTGGAGCCGACGCGAACATCTTTGTCGAAAAATTTGTTGCCGTCGTTCCAATCAACGTCGTACACCCAATTTTCAAGTCGTCCGCCGCCCAAGCGCATTTGCGTAAATCTCCAAGCAACTTTTTTGAAGGTGCCGTCTCTGTTCACGCATTTAAGCACGGCGTTTGTCCAAAGGAATCTGTTTTTCGTGCCGCCGACAATCGTCTCGTCCATGATGTACCATTCGGAGCGATCGCCGTTGGTTGAAATCCAAACGTCTTTAGCCGCAGCGGGAAGATTGAACGTCGCCAGACAAGTCAGCGTCACGACGACTGCAAGAAAAATTTTTCTCATGCTCAAATCTCCGAGAGAATTTGTGCCCTAATCAGCAACGACGGCCGGCAATCAGTTTTTGGGCTGACTACCGACCGCCTCACCGATTTATTGACTGAGTGTCAAAATTTTTTACGCTTCAAGAATTTCGATAACACGACCGGAACCGACAGTGTGACCGCCTTCACGAATGGCGAAGAGCAAGCCTTTTTCAATCGCGATCGGAGTGATGAGCTCAACTGTCATTTCAATGTGGTCGCCGGGCATGCACATTTCAGCCGCGTTGCCGTTGGTGTCTTTCAAATCGCTGACGACGCCGGTAACGTCGGTTGTGCGGAAATAGAATTGCGGGCGATAATTTGCGAAGAACGGAGTATGACGACCGCCCTCGTCTTTGGTAAGGACGTAAACTTGAGCTTTGAATTTCGTATGCGGATGAATCGTGCCGGGTTTCGCAATAACTTGACCGCGTTCAATTTCTTTACGGTCAA
>CAMNPA010000303.1 GCA_946547205.1 uncultured Selenomonadales bacterium
TGCTTAAAGTTCGTGCGCTTGTCGTCCAATTCTTTGTCACTGTAGCCGACGGTTGAAAGGACGAGTTCCGCAGAAAATTTTTCGCGCCTTAAAAGTTCATCACAGACCGCTTTAGCTTGTTCCGCTGAATCGCAAGCAATCATCGCTCCGATTGTCTCATCGCTCAAACGTTCGCGGCTCTGCTCAAAATCAGTTTCAATGTAATCGACGAGCGGCGAAACATACTTCGCATGGGAATAAATCTGCTTTTTGTCGAGCGTACCTTTCACAATCTGCTCTTCCAAATAATTCAACGCGCTTTGAAGTTTCAGGCGATACTCGGTTTGAATGCCTTCACGAATCAAGCGCAAAGTATAACCGTCGGCAATGGACTGATTGTAATAGTAGCTGTGAATGTAACTGCCGAAGATGTCGCGAGTTTTGTATTCGCCGATTAGAGGCGTGCCGGTCAAGGCAATCATCACGGCTGCTCTGTCCGACTTCATAAGCCGCATAAGAAATGAGCCGTCCCATTTGTAGCCGCGATGTGCCTCATCGATAAAATAAATCCGTTGAACGTTGACGTTGAATTTCGGTTTTGCGGCAACTGATTCGTCGCAAAACTTTTGAATGTTGACGACCGTTATTGAAAGCTTGCCCGTAGTGCTCATACTTCCTGCGCGTTGGATGGCGGCAATAAAATTTTCTCGTGAATCGACTTCGTTGACCTCCAAACCACGCTTGCGGAATTCGCTTGCCGCTTGCTTGAGAAGTTCGAGACGATCCACGATAAAATAAAACTGCGTCGAGTAATTTTGCCGCTGATAGTAATCGGTCAAAAATTTTACGCAGTGATAAGCCAAGGCAGTTTTGCCGCTCCCTTGTGTGTGCCAAATGACGCCGCGTTTAGTTCCATTGTCGAGAGCATTTTTTATTCCGAGCATGGCGAACAGTTGCTGATAGCGCAGGACGTGCTTTTGAATCGCAGTTATGCCGCCGTCTCGCGAATCTTTGACGTAAGCAAAACCATAGCGCAGGATAAACATAAATCTTTCCGGCGAAAGCAACGAAGTCAAAATTTTATTCGTGGGCGTCAGAGGATTTTTATTCGTCTCGTATTCAGCGGTTGCCCGAATCGAAAGATGATTCGTGTCACGCAAAATTTCTTTCTCAACAGTTTCATCAAGAGTTGCAAGCCGCTCAAAAATTTCGGTATCCTCTTCGCGAAAACGATTGAAAAATAATTTCTGATAATCGCTCGCCGCGTAGAATGCGCCTTCCAACGGAACAATCTCATCGTCGTCATACTCGCTGTTATTGGAGAAAATCATCAGCTGGGTTATGTTCGCAAACCGCCTGTATTTTTCTTGAGAGAATCGCTCCGTCATTCGCCTATGCTCGGCTTGAATTCCTTGCTTGTTGTCCGGAGTTTTTACTTCAACGAAAGCTAACGGTAAACCATTCACAAAAATTGTAATGTCGGGACGAAAGCTGTCCGCGCCGTTCCGATAGGGAACTTCCGTCATGACTTCAAAAATATTATTCTCCAAATTTTCAAAGTCAATCAGTCGAATCGATTCTCCTGCAAATGCTGTTCCCGTAAAAAATTTTTCGTAAAAACTCCTGCCCAAATCTTCGGCGTCCAAAAAATTTTTTAGATCACTGATGATGAAATCAATATCCTTGCAAATCAATTCCGTTCCGTTGATTTTATTTATGGCGACACGAAGACTATCCTTGTAGATATTCGTTTCAGTGTCCAGTTGTTGTTCAACTGACTTCAACGAAACGTATCTGTAGCCCAAGCGTGTCAAATGTAGAATGCCGGGAATTTTTACGCGGGAATTTTCGTTAAATGACTTGTTCATAATTGCGCTCTCTGAAGATGAATCGAATGATTGGTTATCGTTGGCAATTTCGTCAGCGGCGGATATTTGATACCGACAATGGCATTGCAAAGCGGCAATAATCTTTCACGCCGTATGATTATAGCACGTGCAAGGTGTTCGTCCACTTGCGCGGCAGATTTTTTCAGTAAGTTTGATTCTGCAGATGTTCAAACACGCTCCGGTTTGGCGCGCGATATTGACAATTCATAAACGCTTTACTAGAATCAAAAACCAACAAAACTTTTTAACTTCAGACCGTTCAAAAGAAAGGAGATTCATCATGAATTTTTTGGAATTGGCAAAGGCGCGTTATTCGTGCAGGAGATTGACCGACAAAGCAATTGAGCCGGAAAAAATCGAGCACATACTTCAAGCGGCAGTCGCGGCTCCCACGGCGAAAAATCTTCAACGTTACACCATCTGGGCTGTCAAATCGCCCGACGCGTTTGCAAAACTCAAGCAGACGACCAATTACACTTTCGGCGCGAATTTGGCATTTGTCATCGGCGCGAAAAAAGACGGTGCGTTTGACAGACCGTTTGACGGCAAAAATTTCGCGGAGATTGACGCGGCGATTGTCGCCACACATTTAATGCTTGCCGTTCAAGCTGAAGGACTCGGCACGACGTGGGTCGGTTATTTCGATGCACCGAAGCTCCGTGAACTTTTCCCGCAAATGCAAGATTATGAACTTATTGCAGTCTTTCCAATCGGCTATCCTGCTGATGACGCCAAACCTAATGTTCGCCACGAGGAACGCCGTCCGCTGTCTGAAGTCGTCGTTGAACTATGAAAACCAACGTTGCGGACAAAATCGGCGCAAACGTGACGTTTGATCCAGCGGAAATTCTTTGCGACCGATTGACAAC
>CAMNPA010000304.1 GCA_946547205.1 uncultured Selenomonadales bacterium
AACTCATTCAATAAAAGGAAGTGATTCAAATGGAGCTGAGACAACTTGAATATTTTCAGATGGCAAGCCGATTGAAGAACATCACTCGCGCCGCGCAGAGACTTCGAGTTTCACAGCCGAACATCACCGTCGCAATAAAAAAACTTGAGGCGGAATTGGGCGTGCAACTTTTCGACCGCAGCCAAAAGCAGTTGACCTTGACGCCGGAAGGAAAAGTTTTCTTGAAACGAATCGAACTCGCGCTGAGAAATATCGAAGACGCCGTTTTGGAAGTCAACGACTACAAACATTTGCAGAAGGGCACGATAAAAATCGGTATTCCGCCGATGATGGGCGCGTATCTTTTCCCGAAAGTTTTTTCCGGCTTCAGACACCTGCACCCGAATTTGGACGTGTTGCTTTATGAAGAAGGCTCGCTGACCATTCGCGAAAAGCTTGAGAGCGACGAACTCGACTTCGGAATTATAATCGTGCCCGAGTCGACGCCGAATCTTAACGTGCTGAAGATGAGCCGCAATCAGTTGATGGTTTGCGTGTCTAAAAACAGTCCGCTTGCCGACAACGAAGAAATTACGCCCGAAGACATTGCCGACGCCGATTTAATCATGCTCAAGGAAGGCGCGTACTCTCGCGAAGTCGTTCAAGATAAATTGTCCGCGCTGAAAATTTCGCCGCGCACCGTACTTGAAAGCAGCCAAATCGTCACGATAAAAGGTCTCGTCGCGCACCAAGTCGGCATTGCATTTCTGCTCGACTTCATCTGCGAAAATTCGCACGACATCAAAGCCATTCCGTTTTACGAGCCGATATTTGTCAACATTGGTTTGGCGTGGAAGAAAGAAAAATACGTGTCGAAGGCGGCGCAGGCGTTCATAAATTTTTGCAAGAATCCGCTGTGAATCAGTCGCTTAGTGCAGTTCGTATTGCCGAAATTTCTTGAGCGATGAATAGACCTTCGGGCGATTCTCTCAACATGATGTCGTGAAGTTTAGGTCGCAACGTTTCCAAATCGGTTGACGCGGAAGGACTTGCCGTTATCACTGAATGACTTATCGCCTGCGTTTGCGCGTCGACGTAGCGTTGAGTTTTGCTGATGATTTCATCGACAATTTGCCGACACTCGCGATTGAGTTCTTGCGGCGCGGTCAATTTGTGAATCTTCAACTGCTCTTCAATCGTCGACTGCTCCAATTCCTTCAGCCGCAACCACAAAGCTTCCGCGTTAAAGCTGCCCGCATCCATTGCGTTCAAGTCGTCAAGAATTCTGTGATAGAGCTGCCAATTCTGATCAAGGCGTTCAATATCTTTCTGATATGCGGCGTACCAGTCGCCGAAAATTTTTTGTTGAGCCTGCAATTCCTCACGTTGCGCACGAGTGATTTGCTCCCGCTGAGCTTGTCGCCCGTGAATGAAAGCACTTGCGCTGAACACGATTAGCAACAGCGTACAGATGACCATGAAACCTTTGCGCGTCGGCAGGAATTTGTACAGCATTGCCAGCGCGACGGCCGATGCTGCAAAGAAAATTACATAAGTCATAAGAGATGGCGCGACGATTCCAATTGTGATGAGTGCGCGCCGCTCACTTCCTTTTAAACAAAAATTTGTAAGGAGTCTGATGTGTAATGAAGATTCATCGATTCGCCACGTGCGAATCACTCTACGACATGCCGTTAAAAGTGCAATTCGTCCTGACGCACATGTGCAATTACAACTGTTCCTATTGCTTCGGTCATAAAAAGATGGATAAGCGGGACAGCGATTTTCCTGCAATACACCGGCTGAAGACGGCTGTTGATCATCTGGTCGAGTTAAAGCGTTCACATTACGAGCTATTCATTTCCGGCGGAGAATGCACATATCATCCAAATCTTTTTGACTTCATACAATATGCGTGCGATGCCTTTCAAGACAAGTTGAAGGTAATTAATATCACTTCAAACGGCTCTTCCGGCGTGGAAATTTATTCGCGGCTTGCGGATTTGGCAAAGCAATACAACGTTCCGCTGGACATCATGATTTCAATCCACACCGAGCAAGTGTCGTTGAAACACATCGTCGAGCTCACGAAGGCACTTTCCCGAAAGTTACACTTCTTGCATTTTGCGCTAATGTTCAATCCCTTAAAGAAAGACTTCGTGAAAGAAATATATGCAACGATGTTCTCGCTTAGAGACGTGGGGGGGGGGGTATTATCCCTTCACGTTGACGGTGAACAAACTTCTTGCACCGCCTTTGTTCCTGGAAGATGATCCCAGATATTCTCCGGAAGATTATTCATGGATGAATCAGGCTAACGAACAATTCGCAAGCGTCGCAAAGCAGAAGTTTATTGATGAGCTGTGGCTCATTGGCAAGCCGTTCATTTTCGGCGAACACAACGGAAAATGCATTTCGATCACCGATTATGACATTGACGAGTTCGAACGACTGCGATTGGATGATTTTAGCGGCATGTATTGCATTCACGGCTTGAACTTTCTGAATATCTTTCCGAACGGCACTTGCGAAGGTTTAATCTGTCCCATCACGTGGAACAGACCCGACAGATTCAAGCACAACATTTTTGAAAGCAACCCTTACAAAAGCGAAGAATTCATACGCGGAATAAGATGCAACATAGATGATTGCCCGTGCAGCGTATGCAATTATTGGAACCCGAAATTCAGAAATGAATTGGAAGCCGCAAGTTTCGTTCAAATCATGCGCCGAAAACAAGCTCGCCTTCTCAACGA
>CAMNPA010000305.1 GCA_946547205.1 uncultured Selenomonadales bacterium
CGTGACTGTTCGCGAGCTGAAAATTTCTGCCGGCGCAGGCTTCGTCGTCGTATTGCTCGGAACGATTTTAACAATGCCCGGACTGCCGAAACGTCCCGCTGCCGAAAAAATCGACATCACACCCGAAGGCGTCATCAGCGGCTTATTTTGAGGTGGTTCAATGTACAGCGTGACGTACTCTTTAAGTGACGATGCGGCTAAACTCGGTCGTCCGAAAAATTTTGACGTGACTGTTCGCGAGCTGAAAATTTCTGCCGGCGCAGGCTTCGTCGTCGTATTGTTGGATGACAAAACGTTTGCGCGAGATGCTCAACGACGACGCGAACAAAGAAGACATTATCGGCTTCCTTCGCGATAAAAATTTGCCGGGCGACGAAATAACTTACGCTCAACTCGCCGAGGAAATTTTGTCGAACACACCGCCGCAAGGTTATTTGACGGTGAGCAATGCTCTGCAATGGCGACTGCAATATTCGCGGGCAATTTCCTTGAACAATTCCGTCGACGGAGTTAAAAATTATGATCGTTAGGCGCGAATTCGGCGATTATCAGACACCGTTTGAATTCGCCGTGAAAATTTGCAGGCTGTTGAGAACGTTTGCAAAATTTTTTCTCAGGAAGAGCCGAACGAGCCGAAAAATATTTTGACGTGTGACGAAGGAATTTTGCAAAGTTCAGAGCTTATCTTTGACGGCAAATGTTGTTTCGATTGGCGGCAAGGAATAAAACACGATTGCGCCAAAGTTTTGGAGCTGAATCTGTCGAATGATCGCTTGCAAAATAATTCGGGCGAAGTCGTCGACCTGGAAGACGAATTGATTTTTCCGCTCGTCAAAAGCAGTTCAATTAAGCACGCCGTCATCACCGAGTTTCCAAAACGTTTCCTTGTCACGCAACGGCACATAAACGACGACACGGCGCACATAGAATTTGACTTCCCGAAGACGTGGAGCTATCTGAATCGGAATGCCGAAATTTTGGCGCGGCGCAAGAGTTCCGTTTATCGCGGCAGACCAAAATTTTCAGTGTTCGGCGTCGGCAATTACTCGTATTCGCGCTACAAAGTCGTCGTGAGCGGTTTTTACAAGAAACCGTTATTCGCGCTGATTTTTTCTCCGAACGGCAAACCGGTTATGACGGACGACACGACCTATTTCATCGGCTTTGAAAATTTCGCGGCGGCTTATACGGCAATGCTCTTTCTGAATTCGTCTCAAGTGCAGGAGTTTCTTGCGGCAATGACATTCCTTGACGCCAAACGCCCTTACACGAAAAAAATTCTTGAACGAATCGACTTTTCCAAAATCGTCGCCACAATTCATTTTGAAGATTTAAAACAGACCGAACGGCGTCTTGGCTTGGACGATTACTTGACAAATTCAATGCTTGCAGAATTTATCGCGTCAATCAAAGTTCAGCCGATGTTGTTCTGAAAATTTTTTTTGAAAGGAAGTGAACGGCGCGATTATCTGTCGTGCCAAATTTCATGAGAATCATTCACACGGACAAAGCTCCGGCGGCTGTCGGTCCTTACAGTCAAGCAATCAAAGTCAACGGACTTTTGTACACGTCGGGACAAATTGCAATCGATCCCGTCGTCGGAAAAATCGTCGCGAAAAATATCGAAGGGCAAGCCGCTCAATGTTGCAAGAATTTGGGCGCGATACTTGAGGCTGCGGGCTACGACTTCAGCGAAGTTTTCAAGACGACGTGTTTTCTTGCCGACATCGCCGATTTTGCCGCGTTCAATGCCGTTTACGAAAAATATTTCATCAGCAAACCTGCGCGCAGTTGTGTTGCCGTGAAAGATTTGCCGGCGGGCGCACTGTGCGAAATTGAACTTATCGCTGCGAAGTAAATGATTCGCGCTGAAAATTTGCGGCACGTCTATAAAACTTCTGCAGGCGACAGAGTTGCGCTCGACGACGTGAATTTTTCCATTGCCGAAGGTGAATTCGTCGCGATAATCGGCACGAACGGCTCCGGCAAATCGACGCTCGCCAAACATTTCAACGCGCTGTTAATTCCCACGTCGGGAAAAATTTTCGTTGACGGCTTGGACACGTCGCAGGAAGAAAATCTTTGGCACATTCGCGAAAACGTCGGCATGGTCTTTCAAAATCCTGACAGCGAAATTGTCGCGGCGATTGTCGAAGATGACGTTGCCTTCGGACTTGAGAATCTCGGCATTGCTCCCGAAAAAATTCGTGAACGCGTAGATTTGGCACTCGACGCCGTAAACATGAGCAGCTACAAAAAATTCGCGCCTAGCAAACTTAGCGGCGGTCAAAAGCAACGAATCGCCATTGCCGGTGTGATTGCCATGCGCACAAAAATTATTGTCCTCGACGAGCCGACTGCAATGTTGGATCCGCAAGGTCGCCGCGAAATTTTATCGATGGTCAAACGTCTGCACGCGCAAGGCTTAACGATAATTTACATCACGCACTTTATGGAAGAGGCGGCTCAAGCTCAACGCGTCTTTGTCATGGAAAACGGTCGAATCATTCGCGACGCCACACCGCGAGAAATTTTCACCGACATCAAGGAAATGAAACGCCTGGGCTTTGACGTGCCCGTTGCCGCAGAAATTTCTGAACGACTTCGCCGCAAAGGTTTCAAGCTCCCGAAAAAAATTTTGACTGCCGAAGAACTCGCAGCCGCATTGTCAAGAATTAATATTAATGGTAATTAAAGACCGCGCATGGACGCGCGGTCGTCGGCACACTGAGCG
>CAMNPA010000306.1 GCA_946547205.1 uncultured Selenomonadales bacterium
TACGACAGCCTCTGCAAACGCAACGACGATTATTTTTTGATGACGTGTATTGCTCTGCTGATAATTTTTGGCGGCATCGGCTTTACGGTGATGTCTGACTTTGTGAATCGTCGGCGTTGGAAAAAATTTTCACTGCACACAAAAATTGTCGTCGTGATGAATGTCGCGCTGATTTTGGTCGGCACGCTTTTAATTTTCGCCGTGGAATATTATAATCCCAATACGGTCGGCAACATGAGCATTCCCGCGCAGATCGCTCAAGCGTGTTTTACGTCGGTTTCGTGCAGGACGGCAGGTTTCAACACGTTTGACTTGTCGCAAGCCGAACAAATTACGCAGCTGACAATGATTATCCTGATGTTTATCGGAGCTTCGCCGCTTTCAACCGGCGGCGGCATAAAGTGCACGACGTTTTTTGTGATTGTGCTGTCGATGTGGACGGTCTTTCGCGGCAAAAGTGAACTCGTCGTTTTCGGTCGGCGAATCACTCGCAAATTGCGCGACCAAGCCTTTGCGATTTTCACAATGGGCACGATTTGGATTGTGACGGCGGGAATAATTTTGTCGGCGATTGACGGCGAAGTTCACGAATTGGAAGAAATAATTTTCGAGACAGTTTCGGGCTTTGCAACGGTCGGAATGGGCATTGGAATAACTTCGGAGTGGAACGTTTTGGGCAAGCTGATTCTGACGTTGACAATGCTCGTCGGCAGAGTCGGGATAATGACTTTCATGTTGGCACTGATAACGCAAAAAAATTCGGTGGTGAAATATCCGCCGGAAGATGTGATGGTGGGCTGAACAATGGCTAAGAAAAAACAATTCGCGATTCTCGGACTGGGACGCTTCGGCAAGAGCATGGCGTTGACGTTGGAAGATATGGGCTACGAAGTTTTGGGCGTGGACAAGGACGAGAACATTGCGGCGGACATGGCTGAACATTTAACGCGCGTGGTGAGTTTCGACATTCGCGACGCCAGAGCTTTGGAGCAAGTCGGCATTTCAAATTTTGATACGGTCGTTATTTCGTCGAAGAATCTTGAATCGAGTTTGATGGCAACGATGCTTTGCAAAGAACGCAACGTCCCGGAAATTGTCGTCAAGGTTATTGATGAGCGTCATGCGGAAATGGCGAAACGTCTCGGCGCAACGCAACTGGTTTTCTCTGAACGCGACACTGCCAGACGAATTGCCGCGCATTTGGTTTCGGAAAATGTCGTTGACTACATTGAACTTGACGCGGAGCTGAAAATTTTAAAATTGGACGTGCCGGCGAAATTTCTCGGCAAAAATTTGATTCAGCTGAATTTGCGTGCGGCTCACGATATAAACGTTATCGCGATAATAAACAACGGACAAACGCTCGTTCCGCCGCCGCCGAATCACATTTTCACGGCGGGCGACAAAATTTTTGTCATCGGAACTTATGCCGCGCTCTCAAAATTTGAACGTCAATTCAACTCCTAACTCCTAACTCCAAACTCCTAACTGATAGAAAGGGTCGTGAAATTTTTGAACAGATGGAATACGGCGGACACGACTTTACTTTGTGCCGCGCTATTTTTTTTGGCGGCGGTCGGCTTTAAAATCACGTTTCCGGGCAGCGTCGTCGCGGAAGGCTTTTTATTCGTGACAGAAGCAGCACTCGTCGGCGGAATAGCAGACTGGTTTGCAGTGACCGCACTTTTCAAAAAGCCGCTCGGTTTTCCGTTCCACACGGCGATTTTGCCGCGTCGCAGAAAAGATTTCGTCAAAGCGTCGGTGTTAATGGTTCAGCAGGAATTTTTTTCGCGTCGGACGATTTTCAAAAAGCTCGGCGACTTCAAACTTATGCCGCGAATCATCGACTACCTCGCCAAAGATTCAACGCGTCAACTTGTCGTCACGGAACTTTTTACCGTCGTGAAAAAATTTTTCGCCGCGCAGAATAAGGAGACACGTTCAAAGCAGATTGCCAACGAATTGCGCCGAATCATCCGCGATTTGCCCGCGCAGAGTTTGATTGACGATTTCGGCTCGCATTTCAAACGCAACGATAAAGATCGCGAAATTTTTATCGGCATCGTAAAATCAATGCGCCGCGTCGCCGCAAAGCCCGAAACTTGCGACAAACTGCAGACGATTTTGGAAGAATACGCGCAGGAAAAAACTAAAAACATGGGCGGCTTCTCAATTTTGATGGCGGGACTTGCGCAAATGCTCGACCTTGTGAATTTTGAAGAGGCTGCACGAATCATGCAAACGCAACTGCTAAAATTGCTCGACGAATTGTCAACGGACACGCAAATTCATCGCCGCACGCTAAACGAATGCCGATTGAAAATTTCAGAACTCGCAGACACGCCCGAATTCAAAGACTTGGTGGAACGAATTCAAATCGACGCCGCCAACGCCTTGCCGCTCGAAGAGGCGATTGAACTCGCGCTGATTCATTTGGAAAGCCAAATCGCGACCGTCGACGTGGACGAGGCTCTCGCGAAGGCTCAATCATCAAAATTCGCCGGCAAAAGTCTCGGCGTCCTGCTCGTGAAAATTTTCAACGACGAATACGGCAGATTGATTCAGCTCCTGCGCGAAGACAACGTTGCGAAAAATGCGTTTGAAAAATTTGTTGACGAATTGACGGCACGCGCCGCCTTACATGCTCAACCGCTCGTCGGCACCGTCGCAAAATCCGCGCTCGACAAATTGACGGAAGAACAGCTCAACAATCTGGTTTACGACAAAGCGGA
>CAMNPA010000307.1 GCA_946547205.1 uncultured Selenomonadales bacterium
CTCGTGCACGTCAAGGGTCGTGGGATTGTCCTGCGTGAACCTTCAGTCGTTGCGATAAAAAATGATACCGGCGAAGTGCTGGCTGTCGGCGAAGAGGCAAAGCAAATGATCGGTCGAACGCCCGGCAACATAATTGCAATTCGTCCGCTTAAAGACGGCGTCATTGCCGATTTCGACGTGACACAGGCAATGCTCCGTTATTTTATACGCAAGGCAATGAATTCCAAATCGTTCGTGCGCCCAAGAGTTGTCGTCGGTGTTCCTTCGGGCGTGACGGAAGTCGAGAAACGTGCAGTCATTGATGCGGCAACTCAAGCAGGAGCTCGCGAAGCTTATCTGATTGAAGAACCAATGGCGGCGGCAATCGGTGCAGGACTTCCCGTCGAAGAGGCTACCGGCAACATGGTTGTCGACATCGGCGGCGGCACCACTGAAATTGCAGTCATATCGCTCGGCGGCATCGTCGTCAGCAAATCCATTCGCATCGGCGGCGACGAAATGGACTCGTCAATCATTCAATACATCAAGCGCATGTACAACCTTATGATTGGCGAACGCACTGCCGAAGAAATTAAAATAAAAATCGGCACGGCAATCGTCACGACCGATAAAGAAAAGCCAATGTCGATTCGCGGGCGCGATCTCGTCACGGGCTTACCGAAAACCATCGACGTTAAGTCCAGCGAAATTCGCGACGCATTAGCCGATCCAATTTTTAAAATCGTCGACGCGGTTAAAGGCACGCTTGAACGTACTCCGCCCGAACTTTCGGCAGACATCATGGATCACGGAATCGTTATGACCGGCGGCGGCGCGTTGTTGGCAAATCTCGACAAACTCATTTCAAAGGAAACGAATATGCCGGTTATCGTCTCCGATGACGCGTTGAGCTGTGTTGGCGAAGGCACGGGTCGCGCGCTTGAAAATATGAATTTACTTAAACGAGTTATCATCACTTCCAAAAAGCTGAGACAATGAGCAACAAAGTTCACAAAGAGAAAAAGACAGGGAAAAAAATCGTCGCGCTGATTTTTGTATTTATCAGCGTGTTTTGTTGTGTATTTTTCGCCGCGCGCGGCAAATTCAAGACTCCCGCCGGTGACAACGCCGCAATGACAATCGTATCGCCATTTCAACGCGCGTTCTCGTGGATAGGCAGTCAGTTGGCATTCGTCAAAAATACTTTCACGGAAATTTCTCAACTTCATGAGCAGAACAAATTGCTCCGCGCGGAAGTCGAAATTCTGCGTGCACAAAACTTGACGGCGTCGGAATATGCATCGGAGAATCAACGACTGCGGAACTTGCTCGGCTACAAACAGTCGGCAGTTCAATTCGATTTGGTTGCGGCAAGTGTCATCGGTCGCGAGTCGTCGTCGTGGTCAAGCGTCATCGTCATCAATCGCGGCACTCTTGACGGCGTCGCAAATAATATGCCGGTCGTTACTGAAATGGGCTTGGTCGGTCACGTGATGGAAGCAAGCTTTAATTCGTCGAAAGTTCAGCTGCTGATTGATCCGCGCTCATCGGTCGGCACATTGATTCAGCGTGCAGAATCTCGCGTTGCCGGCATTGTCGAAGGCGACATCACAAATCCGAATCGTCCGCGCATGGTCAACATCCCAAAAGATTCGGACGTTCAAGTTGATGATATGGTCGTCACGTCGGGATTCGGCGGCGTCTATCCGAAAGGTATCGTCGTCGGCAAAGTCGCTGAAGTTCACAACGCGGAAGGCGGTCTTTTGAAATTCTGCTCGATTGATACTTCCGTTGACTTCCAAAAGCTCGAAGACGTTGCGGTTATCGTTGCAAGCCGTGAAGCTCCGCCGGAACCGATTCAACCGCCGCAACAAACGCCCGGCACTGAAACTGACCCGCAAGAGACTGCCGCAAAACTTGAAGCGGCTAAACAACAAATTCTCGACGCACAACAACAAGTTCTCGACGCGCAACAACAGCAACTTCAAGAGGCACGCACTCAAGCCGGACTGCCCGCAAATGAGCCGACGACGCCGCAAAATTCCGAGCCATACGTTGACACGCCGATTGACCGCGAAAACTCTGAATCATACGACACGCAGGACAGACAATCCGAACGCGATTATTCGGAACCATACGACAGACAATCTGAACGCGACTATTCCGAGGTGGTTCCGCAATGAAAGTTTTCGGGCTGTGGACAATTTTGATTATCCTTAGCTACGCCCTGCAAACTTCGCTGCTGACGTTCCTGAGTTTCGACGGTTTCAGCGCGAATCTGATGCTCTTGTTGACGGTTTCGGTGGCTTATCTGCGCGGCTACAAAGTCGGAGTGTTTTTCGGATTCATCGCGGGAATGTTGCAGGATTTAACGACGGGCTCATATTTCGGCTTGGCGACGTTCAGCTATATGACGGTCGGCTTGGTCTTCGGAAGATTCTCCGTCAATCTTTTCCGCGATCAATCGCTCTTGCCCGTGATAAGCGCGTTGCCGGCATTGGCACTTCATTTCGCGGTTATGATAATTTTTTTGTTGATGCTCGGTCGGCAAATTGACTTCGTGCGATTCGTGAAGTTTGACTTCTGGCCCACGGCGATAATGCAAGTCGTGCTCGCCTATCCCGTGCATAGAATTGTTCAATCGCTCAACGAATACACCAAGCAACAACGATGACAAGCTTTTAGCTTTTAGCTTTTAGGTTTTAGCTTTTAGCTTTTAG
>CAMNPA010000308.1 GCA_946547205.1 uncultured Selenomonadales bacterium
ATTTGCCAGAGAAAGTTATAAAGAGTAAGCTTTTCCCTAACATTAAATCGTATGAAAAATATCTTCAAGCATGGAACGATTTGCCCAACGCGCAAGTCTACATGGGTGCCTATTATCAAGCGATTTTCGCCACTTCGGACGGCATGATTCAAGACTGCGGCTCCTTCATCGCCGAATATCAATATGTCGATAAGCCAATGATTTATTTGACGCGCGACACTCAAAGATTCAACGAACTTGGCAACGAAATTTTGAAGGCGTCTTACACTGTCGACGGCAAAGATTTGGATGCCATTGCCGCAATGATGCAACGCGTTTTCATCGAAGGCGACGACTACAAAGCCGCCGAACGTAAAGCAGTTTTCGACAAGTATCTCAACTATCCGAAAGCCAACGGTATGCTTGCGAGTGAATTTATTTATCACAGCATTGCCGATGAATTGAAGGAGGCGTCGAAATGACAATCGGTTACACGACGGGCGTCTACGATCTCTTTCACATCGGACATTTAAACCTGCTCAAAAATGCCAAAGGGCTCTGCGACAAGTTGGTTGTCGGCGTGACGGTTGATGAGCTCGTCAAATACAAACACAAACGCGCCATCATTCCCTTTGAAGACAGGCTCGAAATTGTTCGTTCAATCAAATACGTTGACGCGGCAATTCTGCAGGAAGAGATTGACAAATTCGCGGCGTGGGAAAAGCTCAAATTCGACATTCTCTTTGTCGGCGACGATTGGTATAAGTCTGACAGTTGGCAAGCAATGGAGAAAAAATTTCGCGGCGTCGGCGTCAAAATCGTTTACTTTCCTTACACTAAGGGCGTCAGCTCGACCGTCATAAGTCAAGCTTTGGGATTGATGAGGGAGATTGATTGATATGGTCGACAAAAATTTTTGCATGAGCTCTTATCTGGCGTTCCGTTACATTGAGCGCGACGACGTGGAATTTTACGCGGGACTGCACCATAAAAATTTCGTGCCCGTCAAAGACAAAATCACTGTCTCGACGGCGGACGACATCGACGCGGCGATTGAGCGTAACTTCGCAAATCTGCGCGGCAAAAAACTCGGCATCATGTTAAGCGGCGGCATGGACTCGGCAATTCTCGCGTCGTATATGCCCGGTTGCGATGCCTACACGTTCAGATTTCTTGACGGCACTTTTCGCAACGATGAACTTTCTCGCGCTGAACATTACGCCAAAACTTACGGCTTGAAACTTCATTACGTCGACATAAATTGGCAGACGATTGAACCGCACATCGATTCGGTAATGAAGGCTAAAGGTGCGCCCGTTCATTCAATCGAGCCTCAACTTGTCGTCGCGGCGAATCAAGCAAAAGCGGACGGCGTTGAAATGTTAATCGTCGGAGAGAGCAGCGATTTGATTTTCGGCGGCATGGATCAGCTTTTGTCGCGTGATTGGGACTTCGACGACTTCGCTAAGCGTTACACTTTCACCGAGCCGGCAGAAGTTCTAAACGAGCCTGCCGACGTGAGCTATCTGTTCGAGCGTTATCGTTGCGGCAACAAGATTGACTTCATGAAATTCATGGACGACGTATTTTCGATTGAAAGTTCCGGCTCATATCTGAACGCCTTCGCGGTCGCGCAGATTGATTATTTTGATCCGTATGCGAATTTGATTATGGGCGTGCCGCTGGATTTGTACCGCGTCCGTCACGGCGAGCCGAAGTATTTGATTCGTGAGCTGTTCGCCAAAAAATATCCCGATATTCCAATTCCGAACAAAGTTCCGATGCCGCGTCCCGTCGATTTTTATTTTGCTGATTGGCAAGGTCCGACGCGCTCCGAATTCAAACGCAATCTTGACATGAAAAATTTCACCGGCAATCAGAAATGGCAGCTGTATTGCCTGGAACGATTCTTTAATCTTTTTGAGCCGGAAGCTTGAGCTTAAAGCGACGACCGATTTTTATCTCGCAGGAAAAATTCTTGTGAGATTTTTTTTTGCCGTGATATAATCTTCGCGAAGGAAAATTTTTCAAGGAGGAAATTTTTTCATGAGCAATCCAATGGTTTCGGTCATTGTGACTTTATACAACGCGCACCGTCACATAAAAAAATGCGTCGACAGCATCTTGGCGCAAACTCTGCGGAGCTTTGAAATTGTTTTGATTGACGGCGCATCGACTGACGGCGGCTTTGAACTCTGTCGGGAACTTTACGGCGACAACGACAAAATCAAACTCATTCGCCACGAGAAGACTTGCAGCGCGGGAATCGCCCGAAATATCGGCATGAATCACGCCGGCGGAAAATACGTTTGCTTTGTCAACGGCGAGGACTTTCTTTTGCCCAGTGCGCTGAAAAAATTTTACACTGCCGCCGAAAAGTTCAATGCCGACGTTGTTCAAGCTGCCGGGCATTTTGAATTGTCGCAGGACGATGATGAGCCTGTGCGTAAAGAAAATTTGCGGCTCAAATGGGACAATTACTCGCGCGAAGGTTTTTTGGAAAGCCGACTGCTCTATAAGCTTGAGGAACATTGGAAACGCGGCTCGACGAATTTGCACGCAACGCTTTGTTTTTGTCGCAGGGAATTTCTTGCGGAACGTCACGTAAATTTTTTGGACATTGCGGCGGCGGACGAGACTTTCATTTTTGCGTTAATGTGTTTGACCGAGCGATATTACATGCTCCGCGCGCCGTTTTATGTCAAACGCACGACGAC
>CAMNPA010000309.1 GCA_946547205.1 uncultured Selenomonadales bacterium
TACGACCGAAACCATTGATAGCAACTTTAACAGCCATTAAAAATACCTCCCTAAACACTTTAAAAATTATCTCTATTGACATGCTCCCGAAGGATTCCGCTTGTTGCGCAGGACGATGCCGCGCCCTGTTTACATACCGCCACAGAAGTCGGCGATTTGCATTTCCGCGCAACCTCTGCTTATGCCGAAAATCACTTTGTAAACCTTTGAAAATCATTTCTAATCTGTGGCTAATGTTACACCAAAAATTTTTGAGTGTCAATAAATTTTCGGAACATTTTTAACTTCATGCTTGTTTCTTGACAAACTCCCCAAGATCGGGGGATTCCGTTATCAACAACCGATGCTTCTAATGAGAGCGAAGTCTGACTCGGTCTCCTGCGCAGGTCGTTGCCCCAACCTGTGTTCTTTCGAACTTTTCCTTTAGTCTGTCTGTCCTAACGCCGGAGTGCCGATTTTACCCTTAACTTTGCCCCTCCATCCAGGCGTTGTGGCGAACCTGCGGAGGCGTGGCGACTTCTTGACCACAGCTCATCCAAAAGGATGGTTGTCCGGGTTGTCTTCCTGACGCCTTTATCCGCTATTCGATTTTTATTGCTCACCTCTCATTTTATTTTTTCTGTATTATAGAACTCAACAAGTGTTTTAGCAAGTTTTTTTTGCGGCTTATATCCCCATAGCTGAATCCAGGAGTTTTACGCCGACTTTGATAAAACGCGACGAGGCAACTTTTCACGCCAAAAATTTGCAACTTCACGGGTGCTGTGCTATATTTTTTCCGCAAAAAATTTTTGAAACGGAGAATTGAAATGGCTAATCAGAAAAATAAAGTTCAGAAGAAAACGGCGACCAAAAACGTTTCGGCACCTGCCAAGCCCGTCGTGCCCGCCGGCAATATTCCGTTGATTCCGGGCGTGTCGGTCATTATCCCGATGTACAATTCCGCGCGTTATATTCGTTCGTGCGTGGAAAGCGTCTTGAATCAAACGTTCAGAGAGTTTGAAATTATTTGCGTGGACGACTGCTCCACCGATGAGACCGTTAAAATCGTTTTGGAAATGGCTCAACAGGACAGGCGAATTCGACTTGTCAGGCACGCAAAAAATTCCGGCGCGGCGAGTGAACCACGCAATACCGGCATGAGAATGAGTCGCGGAAAATATATCGCCTTCCTTGACAGCGACGACATGTACACGCCGACAGCTCTTGCCGAACTCATTACAATCGGCGAAAAATGGCAGGCGGACGTTGTTCACACCGAGCAAGTTTATTTTCCAGAAAATCAGATTATCGACGTGACGCCGCAGACAAAGTTCACGACCTTCAGCAAAGAGAAAGGCGGCTTTTGCAAAGAACCGATGCTTGAGACCGACAACCTTGCCAAACGCGTACAAATGTTCTATCAAGGGCGATTCTTCGGTTGGGTGCATAACAAAATGTATCGCCGCGATTACATCATGGAAAAAAATTTGCGTTTCGACAATCTGCTCACGTCCGAAGACATTGTGTTTTATTTTAAAGTCGTGTGCACCGCGCCGCGAATTGTCCGCGTTCCGAATATCATTTACATTTACCGCCACAATCCGAATTCAATCACGCGCAAAATGGTTTCGATTGAAGCATCGTTGCACGCGTTGACGCATTTGATGATTGAAGGCTCGAAAGTTCTTGATGACTTCATGCAGCAATACGAATTTTTCGTTAAGAATCCGAATTATCGCCAGCTGCCGATTGACTACATAATTCAGCAACATTTGATTTGGACGCAGAGATTTTATGACAAGTACACGCCCGCGCAGCTTGACGTTCTCGTTCGCAAAGAGCTTGGCAAATATTGCGGAGACTTCGTGCCGTTCTTCGCGTACATTTACAGCGCGATTCACACTTATCGCCAACGCCTCATCAATTACGACAAGGAAGTTAAAGAGTTGAAAGCCAAGCTCGGAGCATTGCCTTCCGCTGTCGTCAAATAATTTTTTCCGTCGCGTGAACGTCTCCCAAATTTTTTCACATATCGCGGTTAAAATATCGGCAGAAAAAATTTCAGACGAAAGGACGGCAAATATAATGGGCGACGTGATGATAGCGGTAATGATTTTGTGCATGATCGTTTATTCTTTTGGCGATGATATTTTCGCCGATTGACCTTCGCGACGATACGAAAGAAGTTGATTGCGATGACAGACCAGGAACAAATTAACGTCAATCTTCAGCGGCAAATTGATGCGCAGACAGCACGAATTGATAACGTGTTGGCGAAAGTCGAAATGCTTGTTGCCGAATCTCAACAGCAGCGCGAAGATATTCGTCGTTTGCAAGACAGACAAGACGCAATGCAAGCTAAGCACGATGCCGAAATGAAGGAAATGAACGCTCGCTTCGATTCAAAGTTCGACAAGCTAAGCGAACAAATTCATACGCTCACGATAGCATCTGTCGTAGGATTCGGAGCAATAGCGGCGGCGATTGGCGGCTTGATTATGACGGCATTGAAATGAATTCATACGAAAAAGCCCTCCGACTTGCGGAAGGCTTTTTTTGGTTTTATGTTGATTAATGCTCGCTGAGAGACTCGAACCCCCGACGCCCGCCATGTGACGGCGGTGCTCTACCGACTGAGCTAAGCGAGCCGCTAAAAAAAAATTTGGTGGGGCTGACAGAACTCGAATCTGTGACCTCCTCGATGTC
>CAMNPA010000310.1 GCA_946547205.1 uncultured Selenomonadales bacterium
GCAAAACCACCACGCTTGCAAAAATCGCCGCGAAATTTGTATTGGAACAGCGCACGAACGTAGCACTCATCACCGCAGACACTTATCGCATTTCAGCCGTTGAACAGCTCAAAACTTATTCCGACATTCTCGAATTGCCGTTGGAGATAGTTTACAATCCCGCCGAATTAACCGCCGCAATCGAACGCCACCGCGACAAAGAACTTATCCTAATCGACACGGCAGGACGCAGCCAGCACAACGATTATCAAATGCGCGAGCTTGAAGAATTCCTGCAAGTCAATCCCAGAATCGAAAAACATTTGGTCATCAGCGCGACGACGAAACTTACAGACGCCCGCCAGATTATGAATAAATTTTCAAAGGTCAATCCCGATAGAATTGTCTTCACGAAAACCGACGAGACGAGCAGCCTCGGCATGATTATAAATCTCCTGCGCGACAGCAATTTTTCTCTGTCATACGTCACCACCGGGCAAAGCGTTCCCGACGACATTGAGCGGGCAAGTGCCGATATCTTGACCGATCTCCTGTTGAAGAAAATCGACGAACAGTGAAATGCAATGCGTAATGCGTAATGCGTAATGCGCAATGAATGAGGAATACAAAATGTCTGACCAAGCATCAAGGCTGAGAAGTTTGCTTGAAGAACGCGCTGAGGAAGATGCGCAAGAAAAAAAAATCGGCGAACTTTATTTTGGTATGGCGGAAGAAACTCGCGTCATTGCCATCACCAGCGGCAAAGGCGGCGTCGGCAAAACGAATCTCGCCGTAAATCTTGCTGTCGCCCTGCAACTTTCCGGGCAAAAAATTATGCTCATCGACGCGGACATCGGCATGGCGAATGTGAATCTGCTCATGGGCTCTGTGACGAATCGCAGCTTAATGGAACTTTTGGATGACGACGTGCAACTTGAAGACGTTGTTGAGACCGGCGCGGCAAGTGTCAAATATATTTCCGGCGTGGCAGGCGTAGAGGCGGCTCTGAATCTCAATCGCTCTGAACAACGCAAGCTCCATAAAAAATTGGGACGCTGTTCGGAAATTGCTGACATAATCATTATCGACACGGGCGCAGGTTTGAATCGCAACGTCATTGAATTCATTTTGGCGGCGGAAGAAGTTTTGCTCGTCACCACGCCCGAACCGACTGCTCTCGCCGACGCTTATGCCGTCATCAAAGCCTATTCGACCTACGCCGCAGATCAGCAGAACATTAAACTTGTCGTCAATCGCATTCGTGACGAGGAAGAATCTTACGACGTTATCGACAAAATCAATCAGACGACGAAAAAATTTCTCGACTTGACCGTTGATTATCTCGGTTACATTTACGAGGACAAAGCCGTTGCGGAAGCCGTGCGCACTCAAATTCCGTTCGTCATTGCCAATCCCGAATCACCGGCGGCGCGTTGTGTATTTGAGTTGGCGAACAGTTTGCTAAGCGGCGAGAAAATGAATTCGGTCTCCAGAGGTTGGCGAGCCTTCCTCGACCGATTATTTGGCTATTGAAATTTGAACGTGCTTTGAAACTAAAACAGCTCTCGGAAAATTTGAGAGCCGTTTTTTTTGTGCAGAGATATTCGCGTTGAGTTAGAAGAAAAATTCCACGCGCCCGAAAATTTTTTCAGCCTTGCCGTGAGAGCCGTCAACGTCAGTGATATATTTGCCGTTGAAATATTTTGCAATGACGCCGATATTTTGCAGTGGTGCCCAAGCCGCACCGACTACCCAGCCGCGAGTTCCGAGCATTGCGTCATCGTCAACGGTGCCCATCAAAGTTGCGTTGGTGCCGAATTTGCGATAGCCCGACCACACAGACCATTGACCTTTTTCGGAAGCGTCGTCGTAGTTGCCGTAATTCAATTCCGCCTGCCAAGAATTTTTCTCGAAGTCAGCTTTGGTGTTGTGAGCATAGCCGCCGCTTAACGTCAGCAAATCGCTGAACTTGTAGCCGAGATTGACCGTCCAAACGTCAGCCTTGTTGTAACGTTTCATGCCGTGCTTGAGCGAATCTTTGTCCGTTGCGTCAAGGGTGCCGTCGTCGATTTTGTCGCGGAATTGTCGTCTGCTCCAGGCAAGGTCATCGTCTTTGATGTGATACCATGCCGCGCCGCCGAATAAACCTTTTTCGCCCTGGTCATAGTCGACGCGAAGACCGACAACCGTCGCGGGATCGGCAATGTCGTCGTTGTAGTCGTCGATAAGGTCTCCTGCTTTAAGTCCGTTCGTGCCGCCTTGAATCTGGTCAGCACTGATACGACCGCCGGTCGCCGTGAACTTCCATTTGCTGCCGAAAATCAATTCCGCGCCGGAAATTTCCGTGTCCCAAATGAGACCGGCTTCAGGAGCAGGACAGAATTCAAACCTGCCGACTTTGATGTTGAACTTGTCGTAATCGCCTTCCGCCCATGCACGTTTCAGCGAAAATTCCGTAGCAGTGTCGTCTTTCATATCGGCTTCGGCGTCGATACGAGCGTTAACCGTCCAATGTTCGGCAACTTCAGCTTTAGGTTCAAATCGGAAAATGTAGCCGTTGCTCGTCGATTTATCCTTGTGTCCAGTGTTGAAAGGATCTTCCTTGCGCTGATTGTAAGTGTATTCGATTTTGCCGTGCCACGTAACTTTATCGTGATATTTCCACATCTCATT
>CAMNPA010000311.1 GCA_946547205.1 uncultured Selenomonadales bacterium
GATGTCGATGATGCCTTGCGGAATGACTTCGCGCCCGTAAATTTTTTCGTTCATGTAATTTGCCAACGCGTAGACTTGAAATTTCCACAGGTCGGCAAGTGCAGATAAAAAGCCCGCCTCGTCGCCGTAAAGCGTCGCGTAACCGACGGTTGATTCAGCTTTGTTGGCATTGCACGTGAAAACTCCGCCGACACTCGCCGCAACTGCCGCCAAAATTCTCGCACTGCGGTCGCGGGCTTGAATGTTCTCGCGCACGAAATTTGACACGTTCAAGCCGACGCCTTCAAGTTGTTTAACAGTCCAATCGACTGATTCTTGAATCGGCACAACGAAATATTTGCAGCCGAGATTTTTCGCAAGCTGTTCGCTAAGATTTTTCGTCGTTGCAGAGTTAAATTTGCTGGGCATGTTGACGAGATAAACATTTTCCGCGCCGACGATTTGAACATACAACGCCGCCGCAACAGCAGAGTCAATGCCGCCGGAAACGCCGATGACGATTTTTTTCATGCCGATTTGCTCAAGGAAAGTTTTCACGCCGTAATTGAGCGCACGATAAATTTTTTCCGTCTCCGACTCGTCAACAGTTTCAAGCGCGGGCAATTTGTCAATCTCTTCAAGCTCAATGAAGTTCAAACTCTCCGCGAAAGGTTCCGCACGTTGAACGACTTCGCCGCGTGAATTGAAGACCGCGCTTTGTCCGTCGAATGTGTAAATCGTCTTGCCGGTATTTTGCACGCCGACATTGCCGACGCGAATCACGGGACGATTGAATTCCTCTGCAGAAAATTTTTTGTCGAGACTGAACGGCGCGGAAGAAAGTTTTACGTCGAAACCGTCGCCATGAAAAATTTCCGCCGTGTCATCGTTTCCGCGCATGATTATGTTTATATCTTTGCTTGCCGCGAGAATTTCTTCGCCGCAATGAGCACATTCAAGCCAAAAAGACACTTCGCGGGCAGTGTCGCCAATCATTTGACCGTGCAGCGAACTTTTCGGAAAAATTATAACGCTCGCGCCTTGAGCTCGTGCCGCGTCGATTAGTTGCAGAATTTTTTTCGTGTTGATGTCGGGATGACCTGCCGCGACTTTCATTTGTGCATAAGCTATTTTCAAATTCATCGCCTCCAAACTTTTGCGGCAACTATAAATCATTTCGGGCGGCGGCGCAATAAATTTTTGCGTTGCCTTTTGCGAAGTGACGAATTATAATCGGCGTCGGAGGCTGATTGATTTGCTGATTCGTATTGCGGGACTGGTGCCCGAAAGTTTTGTGGACGGCGACGGAATTCGTTTTGCAATTTTTATGCAGGGTTGCTTGCGTCGTTGCGAAGGCTGTCACAATCCCGAAACTCATTCGCTTGACGGCGGAACTTTAATCGACACGCAAAAGATTATCGCTGAAATTAAACGCAACAAACTTTTGACGGGCATCACCTTGACCGGCGGCGAACCGTTTTTGCAAATCGATGCGTCAAACGAATTGGCAAGTGCCGCGAAAAATCTCGGACTGAATGTTTGGTGCTACACCGGCTACACTTTCGAGACTTTGCCTGTCGACGCCGCACAGTTGATGAAAAATGTTGACGTGCTCATTGACGGAGCATTTGACATCACTCAACGCGACTTGGATTTGCAATTTCGCGGCTCGCGCAATCAACGGCTTATCGACGTGAAAAAAACTTTTGCGCAAAATAAAATCGTGCTGTGGTCTGAAATCGGAGGTTGAACTAATGGACAGGGAAATTGCGGGAAGTTCCGTGAGCGAGGCGTTTTTGGGCTGGTTTGAAATGCCGCCGGCGGACGTTGCAGTCGGACTAATCGGGATTTTGATTTTCGGGCTGATGCTCGGTGCGCTGATGTATTTGCCCGTTGCCGAAAAAAATTCAAAGTTGACGCTTGAAAAGTTGAGCGGCGAAATTATTTGGAAGTACAAGCCCGATTGGATTCTTTTCGTTGCCGGCTGCGTAATTTTTTTGGGCGTGAGTTTCCTGCTCGTCAGCGGACTCCTGCGCGACATTTGAGGAGGTGTAGTTTTGGCTTACAGAGATTTGCGCGAATTCATCAGCGAGTTGGAACGTCGACGCCTGCTAAAGCGCATAAAAGTTCCCGTCGACGCAGAACTTGAGATAACCGAAATCACTGACCGCGTGTCAAAATTCAAAGACCGTCGCAACGTCGCGCTGCTGTTTGAAAATGTTCGCGGCTACGATATGCCCGTGCTGATGAACGCGTTCGGAAGTTATGAGCGCATGGCTTTGGCACTCGGCGTGGAAAAATTGGACGACGCTGCCAACGACATCCGCGAGATTATGAAGTTGCCGTACCTGTCATTCAAAAACCGCACGAATATTTTTTCTATCGTCTCGACCGCGCACAAGGCGATTAACTTCCCGAAATACGTCAAAAATGCGCCGTGTCAAGAAGTCATTGAAGTCAATCCGTCGCTCGACAAAATTCCGATTCTCAAATGTTGGCCCGGCGACGGCGGATCGTTCGTGACATTGCCGCTTGTCTTCACGAAAAATCCTGCGACAGGTAAACGAAACGTCGGCATGTATCGTTTGCAAAAGTTTGACGCACGAACGACGGGAATGCATTGGCACATTCACAAGAACGGCGCAGAAAATTTCCGTGACGCAAAAAATC
>CAMNPA010000312.1 GCA_946547205.1 uncultured Selenomonadales bacterium
CGGTATCGTCCCAGCCGTGTTCGTCGTCGCCGATAAGCAAGCGTTTCGGGTCGGTCGAGAGCGTCGTTTTGCCCGTGCCGCTAAGTCCGAAGAATATCGCGGTGTTTTCGCCGTTCATGTCGGTATTTGCGGAGCAGTGCATTGCGGCGATACCTTTGAGCGGCAGGAAATAGTTCATCATGCTGAAGAGACCTTTTTTCATCTCGCCGCCGTACCACGTATTCAGAATGACTTGCTCTTTGTCGGTGATGTTGAAAACGGTCGCGGTTTCGGAATTCAAGCCGAGTTCCTTCCAATTCGTGACCTTGGCTTTGGACGCGTTGAAGACGACAAAATCCGGCTCTTGGTCGAATTCTTCCTGCGTCTTCGGGCGAATGAACATGTTCGTCACGAAATGAGCTTGCCAAGCAACTTCCATGATGAAACGAATCTTCATGCGAGTATCTTTATGCGTGCCGCAGAAGCCGTCGACGACGAAGAGACGTTTGCCGGAAAGTTCCTCGACAGCGAGTTTCTTGAGTGCCTTCCAACTTTCGACGGAGCATTTTTTATTGTCGTTCTTATACTCGTCGGTCGTCCACCAAATTTCGCCGGGTGCGCCTTCCTTGGTCGTGTCGTCGTAAACGATGAATTTGTCCTTAGGGCTGCGTCCGGTGTAAATGCCGGTCATAACGTTAATCGCGCCGAGTTCCGTTTCCTGTCCAACGTCAAAGCCTGTAAGATCGGGACGAGTCTCTTCGTTGAAGAGCACTTCGTATGTGGGATTGTAAAGAACTTCCTTAACGTCGGTGATACCGTACTTGCTGAGATCCATCATTGGCATAACTTTTTACCTCCGTAAATTCTATGTTGACTGCTCGAATGATAATAAACTTTTGCGCCGGGATTGTCAAACGGGAAACTGTCTTGCTTTTTTCGTAAACCGTGATATAATTCCCTGCGTATCGATTCGGGCGCAAGTTCCGTGTCGAACGTAAGAATTTTTTTCTTGGTAAGGAGATTTTTTTGATGGCTTTTGAAGACAAAACCCTCGTATGCAAGGACTGCGGAAAAGAATTTACTTTCACAGCGGGCGAACAAGAATTCTACGCGGAAAAAGGTTTCGAGAATGAGCCTGTGCGTTGTCGCGATTGCCGTGGCAAACGTAAACGCAGCCGCGACGGCGTCGAAGGTCGCCAAATGTTCACCGTGACTTGTGCCGATTGCGGCAAGGAAACCGAAGTCCCGTTCGAGCCGAAGAATGATCGTCCCATCTATTGCCGCGACTGTTTCAGCAAACATCGTCCTGCGCGCAGACAATTCTGATTCGGCACTACGAGTTTAGTTAAAGCATATTGCCGACAAGAAACATTCAATATCGAACGAAAGCATTAAAGCCCGAAGAAAATTTCGGGCTTTTTTGTTTGCAATGTTCACGGCAAAATTTTTTTCAACGCTTGACCGGTGTAAGACTTCGCAACGTTGGCAACTTCTTCCGGCGTGCCACATGCGACAATTTCTCCGCCGCGAGAGCCGCCGTCCGGACCGAGGTCGATAATGTAATCAGCGCACTTTATCACGTCGAGATTGTGCTCAATGATTATCACGGTGTCGCCGCGTTCAATGAGCCTTTGAATCACGTCAATCAACTTTCTCACGTCGTCGAAGTGCAAGCCCGTCGTCGGTTCGTCCATGATGTAAATGTTCGCAGCCCTGCTGAGTGGTCGCGCCAATTCGTAGGCAAGTTTGACGCGTTGAGCCTCGCCGCCGCTGAAAGTGTTCGCTGATTGTCCAAGTTCGATATATCCAAGCCCTACGTCGTGCAGAACTTGCAACATGCGCTTAATCGTCGGAACGTTCGCGAAAAAATCCAACGCTTCATCAACGGGCATATTCAACACGTCAGAAATATTTTTGTCTTTGTATTTGACTTCCAACGTCTCCGCATTGAATCGCGCACCTTTGCACACGTCGCACGTCACATAAACATCGGGCAAAAAGTTCATCGGGATTTTCAAAACGCCATTGCCGCCGCAACTCTCGCATCGACCGCCTTTGACGTTGAAACTAAACCGTCCCGATTTGTAGCCGCGAATTTTTGCGCCGTTCGTCTCCGCGAAAAGTTTTCTGATGTGGTCGGCAACGCCCGTATAAGTCGCAATGTTTGAGCGCGGAGTTCGTCCAATCGGGTCTTGGTCAATCATCGTGACTTTGCCAATGCCGAACGTCATCAAGTCCATTTCGCGCAGCCGAGGATAGATAATTTCTTCGACGAGCGTTGATTTGCCCGAACCCGAAACGCCGGTTATCAGCGTCAATGCATTAAGCGGCAACGTCACGGAAATATTTTTGAGATTGTTTTTACAGGCGTCGGCGAATGTCAAAGTTTGCTCCGATTGACGGCGCACTGAAGGCACGAGAATTTTTTTTCGCCCGCCGAGATAATCGCCCGTCAGTGATTTTTCGACGCGAGAAATTTCATCAGCCGTTCCTTGCGCAATGACTTCGCCGCCGGATTTGCCTGCACCGCGTCCGATGTCGACAATGTGATCTGCCGCGCGAATCGTCTCTTCGTCATGCTCAACTACAATCAACGTGTTGCCCAGGTCGCGAAGATTTTTCAACGTCGCCAAAAGTTTTTGATTGTCGTGCTGATGAAGTCCGATTGA
>CAMNPA010000313.1 GCA_946547205.1 uncultured Selenomonadales bacterium
AATGAAAACTTTTTATATAACCACGCCGATTTATTATCCAAGCGCGAAATTGCACATCGGGCACGCGTACTGCACGACGATTGCCGACGCCATTGCCCGATTCAAACGTTTGGCAGGCTACGAAGTTTTTTTCTTGACGGGCTCTGATGAACACGGGCAAAAAATTCAACGCACCGCTCAATCGCAGGGCAAGACGCCGCTTGAATATGTTGATCCGATTGTCGACAGCTTCAAAGACCTTTGGAAAAAATTTTATATCTCGAACGACGACTTCATTCGCACGAGTGAGCCGCGTCACGAAAAAGTTGTTCAAGAAATTTTCAAGCGCATTCAATCGAACGGCGACATTTACAAGGGCGAATACACCGGGCTTTATTGCACGCCTTGCGAATCGTATTGGACGGAACTTCAGCTCGACGAAAACGGCTGTTGTCCCGATTGTCATCGTCCCGTGGAAAAAGTTTCGGAAGAGGCTTATTTTTTCAGGCTCTCGAAATACGCCGACGCTCTGCTTAAACACATTGAGGACAATCCCGAATTCATCGTGCCGACTTCGCGCTGCAACGAAATGATTCAGTTCATCAAGCGCGGTTTGGAAGATTTATGCATTTCGCGCACGTCATTTGATTGGGGAATTCCCGTGCCCGGCGACGAACGCCACGTTATCTACGTTTGGTTTGACGCCGTGATAAATTATTTGACGCCGATGTTCGACAATCCCGCGCTGAAAAAATTTTTCCCGGCAGATATTCATCTTGTCGGCAAAGAAATTGTCCGCTTCCACACGATTATCTGGCCCGCAATGTTGATGGCGGCGAATCTTCCGTTGCCAAAGCAAATCTACGGTCACGGCTGGCTTGTCACCGATAGCGGCAAAATGTCCAAATCCGTCGGCAACGTCGTTGATCCCGTTCAGCTCGTTGAAGAATTCGGCGCGGACGCCATCAGATATTTTCTCCTGCGCGAGATAACTTTGGGACTCGACGGCAATTTTAATCGTGACGCTTTGATTCAACGCATCAACGCCGACCTCGCGAACGACTTGGGAAATTTGTTGCATCGCACGCTGAACATGATTGGCAAATTCCAGAAAGGAATTCTTTTGCCGATGACTGACGGCACCGATTTAGACAAGGCGTTTCGTCAAGAAGCTGTCGACACGTCGAAAGAATATCGCAAGCTCATGGAAGACGTTCAGCTTTCCGACGCGATTAAGCTCGTGTGGAAATTCATCAGCCGCGCGAACAAATACATTGATGAAACAATGCCGTGGAAACTTGCCAAAGACGAATCGCAACGTCAACAGCTGGCGAATGTGCTGTACAATCTTGCCGAATCGTTGCGAATCGTGAGCATTTTAATTTCGCCGTTCATGCCGTCGACTGCAAACAAAATTCGCGAACAGTTGAAAGTCACGACACAGCTCAAACTTGACGACGCAGAAATTTTCGGGCAGTTGGAAGAGAATCACGCAGTCGGCAAGCCCGAACAACTTTTCCCGCGAATCATCATCGAAAAATAATTCAACGTCACGTTGCCCGCTGCTCAATCGAGTAGCGGTTTTTTTTTGCGAAAAATTTTTCGGGCGATATTGTCGCTCAAAAGTTTTGTGTTATATAATCACGGCACATTGAATTTGACAGGAGAGATTTTTTTGGAAGTCGTTGAACTTTTCGCCAAAGGCGGCCCGGTGATGTATCTGCTTTTGATAAGCTCGGTCGTCGTCGTCGCAATCGCCATCGAACGTTTGAGATATTACAGCTACGCCGAAGAAGATGAAAAATTTTTGCCTGCGCTCGTCAATCGGCTCAAAGCTCAATCGGCGGAAGAAGTTTTGATTTTTTGTCGCAAGCACAGATCAAGCGTCGGGAAAGTTGCTTTGGCGGGAATCAGAGCTGCAGTTGAGGGCGAGAACGTCGAATTCGCGATGAACGTTGCCTATGACGATGAGGCGATGAAATTTCGTACACGCTTGAATTATTTATCGATGATTGTCACGCTCGCGCCGTTGCTCGGACTTTTGGGCACGATAAGCGGCATGATTGAATCGTTCAACATTTTCAGCATACAAGCCGGGCAACCGCTTGCAATCACCGGCGGAATCGGCGAAGCACTAATCGCGACGGCAACGGGTCTTTGCGTGTCAATCTTCGCGCTGATTGTCCACACGTACTTTGCGCAACGACTTGACGAAAATTTGACGGAGCTTGACAAGACAATTAACGTCGTGCTTGCAGGATTAAGCGGACAATCTGAATTGCAACCTGCCGACGATTCGGAAGGAGAAATTTTATGAGACGCCGTGACTTTCGCGAAAAAACTCAACCGCTCGTCATGATAATCCCGATGATTGATATAATGCTGTTCCTGCTGGTTTTTTTCATGCTTAGCACAATTTACATGGTGCAGACGAACACATTGCCCGTGAGCCTGCCGCAATCGTCAAGCGCGGCAATGGAGACGCGTCCGAACGTCGTGCCGATAACGGTGCTTGAAAACGGCGACGTGCTCTTTGACAAAGACAGCGTACCAAATCAAGAGCTCGACGAAAAAATTCGCACGGCATTGGCGCAAGATAAAAACGCAATCTTCGTTCTGCGCGGCGACAAATCAACTCGTTATGAAAACGTCGT
>CAMNPA010000314.1 GCA_946547205.1 uncultured Selenomonadales bacterium
GCGGATTTTTTTATTTTCTGCGCGGCGGGATTTTTAACGCGATAATCGGCAACGGCGGCACTCATTATCACGGCGTCGACCGAATCGAATTCTTTGAGCACAGCCTCGCGCATTTGAATCGCCGAATCGACTTTGACGAACTGCAAATTTTTTGGCGGCTCAAGTTCACTCTTGCCGGAGATTAAAACGACTTGCGCGCCCGAATCGACGGCAGCACGTGCAATTTCAAAGCCCATGCGTCCTGATGAACGGTTGCCGATATATCGCACGGGATCAATCGCCTCGACAGTTCCGCCGGCAGTCACGAGAATTTTTTTGCCGCTCAAAATTCCCGACGCAAAATTTTTTTCAACAGCCGCAAAAATTTCAATCGGTTCTGGCAGACGACCTTTGCCGCTGATTCCGCAAGCCAATTCGCCCGTTGCAGGTTCCAAAATTTTCACGCCGCGTGACCGTAAAATTTGCAGATTGTCTTGCGTCGCGGGATTGTCGAACATTTTCGTATTCATTGACGGCGCGATTAACAACGGCTTATCGCAGGCGAGTATCGTCGTCGTGAGCAAGTCGTCTGCAATGCCATGAGCCGCTTTAGCCAAAAAATTCGCGGTTGCGGGTGCGATTAAAATTGCGTCGGCGAAATCGGCAAGAGCAATGTGCGCCACATGAAAATTCGCCGCGTCGCCGAACATTTCGACACTCACAGCGTTTCCGGTAATTTCTTGAAAAGTTCTCGGCGTGACAAATTCGGTAGCGTTGCGCGTCATCATCACGCGAACATTTGCGCCGGATTTTTTCAGACGGCTTGCGACTTCGACAACCTTATAAGCCGCAATACCGCCCGTCACTCCGATTAAAATATTTTTGCCGTTGAGCATGATTCAATCCTTTATCGTGTAAGTGATTTTGCCTTCGTTAATCTCTTCCATTGCGTTTGTAACGAATTTATTTGCGCGATCTTCCACGCGACAAGGTGCGCCGCTCAAAAGTTCGCGAGCACGTTTCGATGCGAGAACGACCAAAGCATAACGGCTGTGAGTTTGTTTAAGCATCGAGTCCGTTGAAGGATTGACCATGCTAAGCGGAGTTGCGTTGAGTTTCATTTAAAAATCTTCCTTTCCAATTCACTTGTCTCTATAATGCGAACCACATTGTGTGATTTCGGCAGTGTCGCCGTTCATTCGATATACAATTCTGTTTTTGTCATCAATTCGCCTGCTCCAAAATCCGCTTAAATCGCCCGTAAGCGGCTCCGGCTTACCGATTCCGTGATAGCCGTTTCTTTTTATGTCTTCGAGCAGTTTCATAATTCTTTTCAAAGTTTTGCGGTCTCCGTTAAACCAGTATGAAAAATCTGCCCATGCATCCTCGGAGAATTGCAATTTACCCATAAACGAGTTGCCTCAATTCGTCGAGAGTTTTTTCTACGACTTCGCCGCGTTCCAGCTGTGCAATAGACTTTTTAAGGCGCGCAAGATTTTCTTCGCTGTAAAACGGATCATCAGCCTTAGAAGGCGTGTCTTTGTTTATCGGTGCAAATTCATCGCTCGCATGAAATTCATTCGTCAACAAAATTTTTCTCTCCTTCGCGTTCAATCATTTTGCCGGGCTTAAAATTTTTTTGAAGGTGTCGTAGTTAATCGTCTCCAGCGGTCGGCAGTAGATGGCGAAGACAATTTCCTTGAAGCAACCGTCGAATTCGGGCAGAATTTTTTTGTAGACTTGAGCGACGACTTCGGGATTGTTTTGAAATGCGCCGCAGCCGAAAGCTCCCGTCACGAAAATATCTGCGCCGTGATGAGCCGCGACCGTGAACATGTGCCGCAACCGACTTTCATGCAGATTGGCAAGTTCCTCGTCGCTGATTTGAAGGTTATGCAGATTCGGCGCAGAGATTGTAATAACGTCGACCAATTCCCATTTGTCACGCACCAGCCGCGCAGGTTTTTCAATGTCGCTTTTGCACACGACAATTTCCGGCGTGTAAATGCAGGCGTCGTCGTGAAGTGAATCGCCGCGCTTGCGATTGACGTTGTAATAATTTTTCCAATTAGCCTCGGCGTTTAGCACAGGATAGAGCGTCGAACAGCGACAAAGAGCCTCTTCCTGCGCCCGCGATCCGTGTCTTACACCGCCGCCGGGATTTGTTGCCGAAGCAAAATTATGCACCGCGATTTTCAGTTCAAGATGTTTTCTCTGCATGGAAATCGCCGCGTCGAATGATCGTTTGCGCAAAATCGTCACGGAAGTTTTCTTGAATTTTCGTTGCGGCAACGGCGGATAATCGTCCGCGTCATAAAAAACTGTGCCCTTAATCGACTCGCGAATTGCCGCCTTCAAATTCTCGTCGGTCTCACAAAAATTTTCCGTGTCACGAAAAACCGCAATCAGCTCGTCCCTCGTCACGTATGCCATTTGATTTGCTCACTCCTTTTGATGAATAGAGCGTGTTGGTAAATTGCATTTGGCTTGTTATTGCTTTTAATTTTTTTTTAGGATCTACTTTTTCTTTGCTGCGCCCAAAGAAAAAGTAGCAAAAAGAAAGGGCGTTAATCCGCCACGGTGCAATCCTGCACCTAACGGCGGCGGCGCGCGTCCGTGCGCGCCGGGTTTCAGCTCACTTTAACAAGTATTT
>CAMNPA010000315.1 GCA_946547205.1 uncultured Selenomonadales bacterium
CAGGCTTGACGGTAACAGGCGGTTGCTGAACAATCGGCGGCTCTTTGACTTTTTCGACAGGCTTGACGGTAACAGGCGGTTGCTGAACAATCGGCGGCTCATCGACTTTTTCAACAGGTTTGACGGTTACGGACGGTTGATTGACAATCGGCGGCTCGTTGACTTTTTCTTTTGGCGGCGATTTTGATTCCGGTGCCTTTGAATTTTCGGGCGATTTATTCTGCGGTTTTGGCGGCAATTCTTTTTTCGGCGCGGGCTTTTCGACTTTTTTGGTTGCAGGCGTCTCGTCCTCGAATTCTCCGCCGAAAACAATGATGTCGTCTTCAGCTGAAACTTGCGGCGAATTCATCAGCAACGCGAGAACCGCCGCTCCTGTGATAAATTTTTTTCTCACGCTAATTCCTCATTCCTAAATTTTTAGTTCGTTGCAGATAAACATTCGGCTCGTGATTGATTTTAATTTTTTTAGGATCTACTTTCTTTTGCGTGCCCAAAAGAAAGTAGCAAAGAAAAGGGCACCTCGCAGGGGCGTTCAGTCATCATTGTTCCAACGTTGAAATTTCCCGAAATGTTGAGTGTCGCCTGGCACCGCATCACGCGGCGCGGTCGGCGACGGCGCGCGTCCATGCGCGCCTCTTTTGTTCACAGCGGTTGCTTATTCGGCAGACCTGCACGACGTGGAAACTTTGCTGACGTTGGCTTGAGTTTGTCGACGTAAATCACTGCCCGCGAATCGTCGAGCGTCGGCAATTTCACTTCACGAACGATGATTTTTCCGCCGCCCAAAATTTTTATCGCTGACTTTGCCTCGTCGAGTTCTTCACGGAAACTTTTGCCTTTGAGCGCGATGAATCTTCCGCCGACTTTCACGAACGGCAAGCAATATTCCGCCAAGACGTTCAAGCGTGCGACGGCTCTTGATGTCGCGATGTCGAATTGTTCGCGGAAAATTTTTTGTCGCGCCAAATCCTCTGCTCGTCCGTGAAAAATTTCCACGTTGTCAAGTTCAAGCTCCGTCACGACGCGTTTCAAAAAGTCCACACGTTTTGCCAATGAATCAATCAGACAAAGTCGCAACTTCGGACGGAAAATTTTCAGCGGTATTGCGGGAAAACCTGCGCCTGTTCCAACGTCGACGAGTCGTTCATTGCCGCGAAAAAATTTTTCGTCCCACGCGCTCAACGAATCGATTACGTGTTTGATTGCGAATTCGTGCGGCTCGGTTATCGTCGTCAAATTCATCACGCGGTTTTGTTCGACGACCAACCGATAAAATTTGTCGAACGCCTCAAGTTGCATATCGGAAAGTTCAAGCCCGAAAATTTTTGTTGCCGTTGCCAATTCGCCGCTGAACATTCAAATCATCTCCGCCGCTATTTTAATTTGCCGTTGAACGCATTGCAAGAAAAATTTTATCGTCTTTTTCATTGCGCATTACGAATTACGCATTGCAGTTTCAAGCCATACAAGCAGCACGGAAATATCGGCGGGAGAGACGCCCGAAATTCTCGACGCCTGACCGATTGAACGCGGACGAATCTCTGAAAGTTTTTCGCGAGCCTCGACGCGCAAATTTTTCAGCGCGTGATAATCGACGTTCGCGGGAACTTTAGCCGCCACTGCTCGACTTTGCAAGAGTTTCAAGCCACACAAGCAGCACGGAAATATCGGCGGGAGAGACGCCCGAAATTCTCGACGCCTGACCGATTGAACGCGGACGAATCTCTGAAAGTTTTTCACGTGCCTCGACACGCAAATTTTTCAGCGCGTGATAGTCGACGTTCGCGGGAATGATTTTGTCTTCAAGCCTGTCCAACTTCGCGGCAAGTTCAGCCTGCTTTTTGATGTAGCCTTCGTAGAAAAAACTTATCTCAACCTGCGCGGCGGCATCGGCGGAAATTTCGGGCAAGTCAAATGCGGCGCGAAGTTTATCGTAAGTGACATTCGGTCGGCGCAAAAGTTCGGCAAGCGGCATCGCGTTATGAATCTCGCCGCAATCAAGAGCAGATAATTTTTCGTTGACATCGGTTGACGGCGTCAATTTAATCTCGTTGAGTCGTTGCGTTGCCGATAAAATTTCGTCGCGCTTAGTCTCGAAAATTTTTTGACGTTCAGCGGAGGCAAGACCGATTCTAATCGCGTGCGGCGTCAATCTCAAGTCGGCGTTATCTTGACGGAGCAAAAGTCGATATTCGGCGCGTGAAGTCATCATGCGATAAGGCTCGTTGGTGCCCTTCGTGACGAGATCATCAATCAGCACGCCGATATAACCTTCCGAACGTTTCAGAATCAACGGCGCAGATTTTTTGACGTAAGCCGCAGCGTTAATGCCCGCGATTAAACCTTGAGCAGCCGCCTCTTCGTAGCCGCTGGTTCCGTTCGATTGACCTGCAGAGAAAAATCCCGCGATAGTTTTAAATTCCAACGTCGATTTGAGTTGCAACGGGTCGAGGCAGTCGTATTCAATCGCGTAGCCCGGTCGCATGATTTTTGCGCGTTCAAGTCCCGGTATCGTGCGCAGGAATTCAATCTGCACATCCATCGGCATTGAAGTCGACATGCCTTGAACGTAAAATTCTTGCGTGTTCAAACCTTCGGGCTCCAGAAAAAGTTGGTGGCGTTCCTTGTCGGG
>CAMNPA010000316.1 GCA_946547205.1 uncultured Selenomonadales bacterium
TTCATGCAGATAATTTTACTTTCGGGCGGTAGCGGTCAAAGATTGTGGCCGCTGTCAAACGACGTTCGTTCGAAACAATTTTTGAGAATCTTTGCGGGCGGCGAAAACATGTTGCAACGCGTCTTGAAACAAATTCGGCGTACAAATCGGGACGCGCCCATAACCGTTGCCACAGCAAAAAAACAGGAGCCGCTACTCAAAAAATATCTCGCCGAAAATGTTGAGATGTCCACGGAGCCTTGTCGTCGCAACACTTTTCCTGCCATAGCTCTGGCGGCGGCTTACCTTCACGACGTTAAGAACGTTGACGCGGACGAAGCGATTATCGTTTGTCCCGTAGATCCTTACGTCGACGATAAATTTTTTGAACAGTTCGCGTTGCTTGCCGAACAAATTTCTGCGGAGTCGCCTTTGATTTTGATGGGCATTGAACCGACTTACCCGAGCGAAAAGTACGGCTACATAATTCCGCAGAGCAATGAGAAAATCAGCCGCGTCAAATTTTTCAAGGAAAAACCTAACCTTATCGACGCTCAAAAATTTATCGACATTGGCGGCTTGTGGAACGGCGGAATTTTTGCCTTCAAGTTGGGGTATGTCCTCGACAAAGCGAAAAATCTTTTGGGCACCTGTTCTCACGCCGCTTTGAAAAATTCTTACGCCGAACTGCCGAACATCAGTTTTGATTACGCGGTTGTCGAACATGAAAAAAATATCCGAGTCGTTCGCTATGTCGGCGAGTGGAAAGACATCGGCACTTGGAACACGCTTACCGAAGTCCTCGATTCAAATTCAATCGGGCAAGTTCAAACGGACACGACTTGCGATAATCTCCACGTGATAAACAACTCCGACGTGCCGATAATTTGCATGGGTTTGAAAAACGCGGTTGTAGTCGCCGGTTCGGAAGGGATTTTGGTTTCCGATAAAGCAATGTCGAGTTATATAAAGCCATTTGTCGAAAATTTGGACAGCCAAACTCGTTTTGCCGAAAAGTCTTGGGGCAGTTTCAAAATTATCGACGTGGAAAACGAAAGTTTGACCATCAAGGTGACTTTAAATCACGGTAGCCGAATGAAGTATCATAGTCACGAGCGACGCGACGAAGTTTGGAATTTTATCGAAGGCACCGGCAGAATTGTAATCGACGGCGTTGAAAAAATTGTCCGTGCGGGAGACGTGGTGCAAATTCCTTGCGGCGTCAAGCACACAATCATTGCCGACGAGCCGTTGAAAATCATTGAAGTCCAACGCGGCAAAGACATCACCGCAGACGACAAAATTATTTGGAAAGAGGTGGTTTGATTGGTCATCGTTTTCATCATGGGCGGGCTGGGCAATCAGCTTTTTCAATATGCAACGGGACGGCGTTTGGCTCACAAGTTGAACACGGAACTCAAACTCGACTTAACTTTTTATGAAAGAGACAATCTTCATCCATACCTTTTAAATTGTTTCAACATTCAAGAGTCAATCGCTTCGCCCGAAGAAATTGCGCGAGTAAAGCAACTGTCCGCAAGTCGCGGTATAGAACAAGAAAATCTCGCTTTTATGCCGGAAGTTTTGAATTACCCCGATAACACGTGGCTTTACGGCTATTGGCAACATGAAGAATATTTCGCCGACATTGCCGATATTCTCCGCCAAGAATTTACCCTGAACAAATCCTTAAGTTCCTCGGCGCAATACTGGAAAGAAAAAATTCGTTCCGTCGAGTGCGCGGTCTCAATGCATTTTCGTCACGGCGATTTTATTTACAGCCCGGCAAATCAAAATTCTCCGGAATATTTTGCAATACCTCCGCTGGATTATTACTATCAATGCATAAACGTCATAAAGCGGAAGTATGGAAAACTCACGCTGTTTATCTTTTCGGACAATCTTCAATGGGCTAAAGAAAATCTTCGCGTGGACATGCCGATTGAATTTGTCGAAGGCGATGATTTGCAAGACATCGAGGAACTTTACTTGATGAGCCTTTGCCGTCACAATATTCTTTCCAAAAGCACATTCAGCTGGTGGGGCGCGTGGCTCAATCAAAATCCTGCCAAAAATATTTTCATGCCGATAGCCTATTCCGACGGCAAAAAAATCGATATGCGGAGTTCGGTAACGGGCGACGAAAATTCTCCGCTCGACTCAGACAGATGGATAAAAATTCCTTTCGATGTCAATGAACAGCAACGGGGTATCACAATGCGCCCGTACTTTTCGCTTTTGCTCGTCGTGAACAATGATATATCGACGCTGGAAGACAGTCTCGGCAGCATACTCGGACAGGATTACAAATTTTTTGAGCTGATTATAGTCGACAACGCTTCGACCGACGGCAGTGGAAAAATTTGTCGAGAACTCGTTCACACTTATGACAATGTCACGCTCATAAAACTTCACGGCAAAGTTCAAAACGGAGCGGCGTGGAACATTGCTCTGAAAGCGGCGCAAGGTTATTACGCCTTGTTTCTCAAAGGCAACGACCGTCTGCTAATGAACGCGCTGACGTCTCTTTATCTGACGAACGAACACATTGTTGCCGACCTCGTCAATTCAGCCGCAATGCTTCAAGAAGACAAGCAAGGCGACATTACCATCAATGCCGTAAATTACAGCTTGAAAAAGATGAG
>CAMNPA010000317.1 GCA_946547205.1 uncultured Selenomonadales bacterium
GATTTTTCACGGCAACATTGCGCGTTTCGTAATGCGGTGCGGCGTCGTAGCTCTCATGCAAAATAATTTTCAGCAGACGTTGAGCAGTCGCGGACTTGGAAGTTAAAATAATTTTGTCGTTGCGAATGTTTTCAATCGGCTTGCGCGAAATTAACACAATGCTTGTCACGTCACAATCTGCGCGGACACAGAGCTTTGGCAGAATCAAAAGTTCATCGCTGTGACGAGCGTATTCAATCGAAGAAATGTTGCTGAAGTCGATTCGTCCCGCGTGAAGTTCAGCGTTTACAAAGGTCGGCACACCGTAAACAATATGCAAATCCTGCGCGGCGTGACGATAGCCGTAATTGAGCGGCAGGACGTTCAAAAAATCTATGTGCCCGACTTTCGGACTGTCCATAAAATTTTCCTCCCGAAATTTTTCTCGCGCACATTATAACACAAAAAAGAGCCGCGACTTGTTGCCGCAGCTCCGAAAATTTTTTTTGTCAATTCATGCCAACGCATCGCCGCCGCCGACGTAATCTTGAAGGGCAAGCGAATAAACCAAACGTCTGTCGCGCATGAAGGTTAAAACTCTCATAACTTCCCAAGCCGTGTCAAGACTCGTAAAGCATGGCACGCCCAATTCAACCGTCGCACGACGAATGCGGAAGCCGTCCTTTGCAACGTGTTTGCCGGGAGCTTGCGTGTTGATGACCATGTGAATTTTGCCGAGCTTAATCATGTGAATGATGTCGCTGGAACGTTGATGAACTTTGCCGACAATCTCCGCGTCAATGCCAATCGACTGCAGAGCTTTGGCAGTTCCTTCCGTCGCGACGAGTTTGAATCCGAGTTCGTAAAAAGCTTTGGCGAGCTGTTTCATCTCTTCCTTATCTTTATCGGCGACAGTGAAGAGAATGCAACCGTTCTTCGGAATGTTGATGCCTGCGCCGGTTATCGCCTTGTAAAGTGCGCGCGCGTAGTGATAATCAATGCCCATGACTTCGCCTGTCGATTTCATTTCGGGTCCAAGTGAAATATCAACGTCCTGCATCTTCGCGAAGGAGAACACGGGAGCTTTGACGGCAACATAAGGTTTCGGCTCAACGAGACCGGAATAATAGCCCATGCCCTTTAACGTCGCACCTAATGCCGCACGCGTCGCAACGTTTACCATTTTAATGTTGGTGACCTTGCTCAAAAATGGAACCGTGCGACTGGAACGCGGATTGACTTCGATAACGTAAACTTTGCCGTCCGCAACGACGTATTGAATATTCAACAGACCTTTGACTTTGAGCGCAAGAGCCATGCGTTTTGTGTAGTCGGTGATTGTGTAAATGACTTTCGACGGAAGAGTTTGCGGCGGATAAACGGCGATTGAGTCTCCGCTGTGAACTCCTGCGCGTTCGACGTGCTCCATTATGCCGGGAATGACAACGTCAATACCGTCACTTATCGCATCAACTTCGACTTCGGTGCCCTGCATGTATCTGTCGACAAGCACGGGATGATCGGGCGTGACTTTGACGGCGCGGCTCATGTAGTCGCGAAGTTCTTCCTCGTTGTAGACGATTTCCATTGCTCTGCCGCCGAGAACGTAACTTGGTCGCACCATGACGGGATAGCCGATTTGAGCAGCACCGGTTATCGCGTCGTCAAGATTGGTGACGGAAATTCCACGCGGTCGCGGAATGTTTAATTCAGTCAACATTTCGTCGAAACGTTCTCTGTCTTCGGCGCGGTCAATGTCGTCAACGCTCGTCCCGAAAATTTTAACGCCTGCCTCCGCCAAACTCGCCGCAAGATTAATCGCAGTCTGTCCGCCGAATTGCACAATAACTCCGTCGGGACGTTCCTTGTCGACAATGTTCAGCACGTCTTCCGTCGTCAACGGCTCGAAATAAAGCTTGTCGGAAATGTCAAAGTCTGTCGAAACGGTTTCGGGGTTGTTGTTGATTATAATCGCCTCAATGCCCAATTCGCGCAATGCCCACACGCTGTGAACGGAGCAATAATCGAATTCGACGCCTTGCCCAATGCGAATCGGCCCGGAACCTAAAACGATAATCTTGTGCTTGTTGCTGACTTCGACCTCGTCAACTTCGCCGTGATACGTTGAGTAATAGTAAGGCGTCACAGCCTCGAATTCAGCCGCGCAGGTGTCAACCATTTTGTACACGGGCAGAATACGGAATTGCTTGCGCATGTCTCGAACGTCTTTAAGCGTCGAATTGGTGAGTTCAGCGACAGATTTATCGGACAAGCCGACAAGTTTTGCGTCGCGAAGATTTTTTGCGTTGAGCGAATCTTTTTTCAAGCGAACTTCAACGTCCGTGATGTTTTTAATTTTGTCGATAAACCAGCGGTCAATTTTCGTGATGGCGGCAATTTCATCGGACGTGGCGATATTTCTGCGCAATGCCTCGGCGATAAGGAACAGTCGCTCGTCGTTGATTTTGCTCAAACGATTTTTAACTTTCTCGTCTGTCCAATCGTCCATCTTCGGCATGTGCAAACGATTAACGCCGATTTCAAGACTGCGGACGGCTTTAAGAATCGCGCCTTCAAATGTGCGGTCAAGGCTCATAACCTCGCCCGTAGCTTTCATCTGCGT
>CAMNPA010000318.1 GCA_946547205.1 uncultured Selenomonadales bacterium
GACTTCCGATAAGCGACGCGTTCAAAAAATTTTTCGACGCTTGAATTTACGACGAGTTCTTCAGGAAAATTGTTATCGGACAGAATTTTTTTCGAGCGTTCGTGGTTGCCAACGTCAAGTTCAATGTGCGCGTCGGAGCCCATGATAATTTCCCACAAATTTTATCGTCAATTCGGAGCGAGTGACTTCCGATAAGCGACGCGTTCAAAAAATTTTTCGACGCTTGAATTTACGACGAGTTCTTCAGGAAAATTGTTATCGGACAGAATTTTTTTCGAGCGTTCGTGGTTGCCAACGTCAAGTTCAATGTGCGCGTCGGAGCCCATGATAATTTCCCACAAATTTTATCGTCAATTCGGAGCGAGTGACTTCCGATAAGCGACGCGTTCAAAAAATTTTTCGACGCTTGAATTTACGACGAGTTCTTCAGGAAAATTGTTATCGGACAGAATTTTTTTCGAGCGTTCGTGGTTGCCAACGTCAAGTTCAATGTGCGCGTCGGAGCCCATGATAATTTCCGTGCCGAATTTTTTGCAAGCCGCCAACATAAATTTTGCCGCCTCAATTGAACCTGCGCGATGACCGTCGTTGTTATAGGAGCTGTTGTTTATCTCAAGCAGGACGCGATTATTTTTTGCGGCACGAGCAATGGCGTCAAAGTCGACGGGATATTTCGGATTGTCGGGATGACCGATTATCACGACGTGCGGATTTCTCATTGCTCCGATAATCGCCGCCGTATTCTCCGCCAAAGTTCCCGGCTCAATGCAAGGATTGTGCAGGCTGGCAATTGCGTAGTCGAGACGTTTCAAAATCTGCGCGGGCAAATCTGTACTGCCGGAGTAGTCGATTATGTTGAGTTCCGCGCCCATGACGATTTTGATGCCGTCGAATTCGCGAGGAATGACCGTGAAGTTTAGATAGTAAAAATTATGCGTGGCACCGGGCATAAGCGGCGCATGATCAGCAATGCCGACGAGTTCAAGATTTTTTCTCTTCGCTGCGGCAATGACTTCGCCGAACGTGCTGTAAGCGTGACCGCTAGCCGTCGTGTGGACGTGAACATCAAGGACATCTTTCATAAAAAAAATCCGCTCCTTTCGGCGCGATTATAACTTGACAAACTCCCCACGATCGGGGGATTCTGCTATCATCAACACTTGCCCAAAAATTCGGGTCTTACGGTGTCTCCTGCATGGGTCGTTGCCCCAACCCTGTTTTGTACTTCAAACCTTTTTTTGGAAGATGGCGGCTTTTACTCCTGCTCAACTTCCAAAGTGGATTTTACACGAATTCTTTACGGTTTGCAAGATAGTTTTTGCGCCTTATATCCCCATAGCTAAAGCTAGGGGTCTTACGGCGCGGATGATAAAATCTTTGCGGCGCAAATTTGATTCGGCAGGAAAATCGCGGCATTAACAGAAACAAACGGGTTAGTATAATTCAACGTTGCAAGTTCGGAGGTGTGAACAATGCTTTACGCGATGATTGATGTCGGCTCGAATACGATTCGCATGGCAATTTACGACATTGACGGCGACCGCGTCGAAATGCTGATGAAAAGGAAACACACCGTCGGGCTTGCATCATACGTCCGCGATGGCATCATGCAGCGGCAGGGCATTGATAAAGTCGTTGAGATTATCAGCGAGTACCGTCGTTTTCTGGACGATTTGGCGATAACTCAAGTGACCGCTTTCACGACTGCCGCGCTGCGAAATTCAATCAACGGCTCTCAAGCTGTCGACGAAATTTCATATCGCACGGGCATAAATATTTTGTTGATGAGCGGCGACGACGAGGCAACTTACGACTTCATTGGCGCGACGCATAATCTTGTTGACGACAAAGGCTTGCTGATTGACATCGGCGGCGGCTCAACGGAGATTGTCTATTTCCGAGACCGTGTGATTCGCGTCAAAGCCAGTCTGCCAATCGGAAGCTTGAGTTTCCACACGAGATATACCGGCGTTCATATCCTGCCCAGTGCCGTTGAAATTGCAGAAATGTATGCGGAGGCTGAAGCGACCGTCAGCGCGGTTAAAGAGTTCCAAGCCGTAAGTCACGCGCAGATTTGCGGTATCGGCGGCACGTTCAAAGGCGCGATGGCTCTTTATAATGCAATGTACGGAATGACGCGGCAGAATATGCGTATGGAAGTTCGACGAATTCAAGACATCCTGCACCGTTTCCGCCGCGACCACGAATTGATTGTTCCCGATAAAATTCTGCTGATGAAGACCGTTCCCGAAAGAATGCATACGTTCATGCCGGGATTGATTATCGCCGACGTGCTCGCCAAACGTTTCGGAAGTTTGCACATCATCTACAGCGATTCGGGCGTTCGCGAAGGCTACATTTACGACAAAATCATTGACAAAGACTTTTTTTAAGCTGTTAGGTTTTAGCTTTGAGCTTTTAGGTTTTAGCTTTTAGCTTTTAGCTTTTAGCTTTTAGCTTTTAGCTTTTAGGATTTTGCTAACGACTAACAGCTAACGACTAACGACTAATAGCTAACGACTAACACCTAACAGCTAACACCTAGAAAAGGAGTGATACAGTGATTCTCGTTGACAAAAACACAAAGGTCATCGTGCAAG
>CAMNPA010000319.1 GCA_946547205.1 uncultured Selenomonadales bacterium
ACGACAACGGCGGCGCATTGAAAGATGCTGTCGGCATTCCCGAAGCACAGCTCCGCAAAGCAGCACGCAGCGCAGTCTGCAAGATCAACGTCGACTCCGACCTCCGTCTTGCCATGACCGCCGGCATTCGTGAACATTTCAATCAACATCCCGAACACTTCGATCCGCGTCAATATCTCTCGCCCGCACGCGCTTACATCAAAGAGCTCGTCGAGCACAAGATTAAAGAAGTTCTCGGCTCCGAAGGCACCGCTGCTGCCATCATGGAACTTGCCAACGCAAAATAATCTGCAAACTCATTTCTCATAAAAACCGCTCTCAATATCCGCTTCAAAAATTTTGAGGCGGGTATTTTTTTCGCAGTTGTTGATGCGGAGGAATTTAAATGATTTTTAAGCAGACGACAAAGGATTTGCTCGCCGAATCGCTCAAGGATTTGGCAAATGCTAAGTCCGTCGACAAAATCACGATTAAGGAGCTAACGAAAAATTGCGGGCTCACGTCGCCGACGTTCTATAATCACTTTCGCGACAAGTTCGAGTTGATGGCGTGGATTTACAATCGGGAAGTCGAGGCGTCGTTGAAAAATTTCGGGCGCGGCGATTCGTTCGAGGACGTTATCTGTAAGTGGATGGAAGTTGTTCGCGAGGACGAAAATTTTTATTTGAATCTGCTAAAGAACGCCGTCGGACAAAATTCTTTCCGCTACGCCACGAACGACCACGCGATTAATCTGATTGCCGATTGGATAAAAATTCGGCACGGTATAAACGAACTGTCGCCCGAAATTTTTTTCTGCATAAAATTTTTCATGCGAGGAGTATCGGAGCTCGTGAACGATTGGGCTTTGACCGGCTGTGAATGTTCGCCGCGCAAGATGGCAAAATTTTTTATCTCGGCAATGCCCGCGCCGCTCAAGCCGCTGCTTTTACAAATCTGACGTTTCGTAAAGTCGCTTTAGAGTTTCGTCGCTTTGATAATTGAGCGTGTGCCCTATCCGTTATAAACTCGTGAAAAATTTTCGGAGGCGATTGATTATGCCAATGGTTAAAGATTATCTGCACAACAAATTCAAACACGGCATCGAGGCGGGAATTTTACAATACGGCGTCGGACAAGAGACGACTTCGACGGAAGTCGCGGAGATTCTTGCAACGAGCAATTACGATTGGCTTTTCGTCGACGGCGAACACGGCGGGCACACGGTCACGACGATTCTTGACATTGCGCGCGCCATTGCCGCTTACGATATGACGCCTGTCGTCAGAATTCCGCAAGCAGGCACCGGGATTATCAAGCAACTTTTGGACGGCGGCATTCAAAACATCATCATTCCGAAAGTCGAGAGCGGCGAAGAGACTGAAGACATCGTGTATTGGGCAAGTTATGCGCCGCGCGGCAATCGCGGATTTGGAGCAACGGCTGTCCGTGCAGGTCGTTTCGGTCGCCACGCTGATTATCTTGAACGCAACGTTGACGAGATTTGCATTTTGCCGCAGATTGAAAGCGTTCGCGGTTGGGAAAATTTGGAAGCCATCACCAAAACGCCCGGCGTCGGAGCAATTTTCCTCGGTCCGATTGATTTGGCAGTCGACATGGGACACGGCGTCAATATTTTTCACCCGGAAGTTGAAGCGGCAATGGACGACATGATTAAACGAATTCACGCGTTGGGCAAGCCCGTCGGCACAATCGCTTTGACAACTGAGCAGGCTAAACGTTTTGTCGATTTGGGCGCGAGTTTCCTTGCATTGGGAGCTGACACCGGCTTTTTGACTGTTGCGGCTGACAACACACTCGACACATACAAAAAATTTATTGAGGAATAAAAAATGTTCGCAGACATCATCAAAAAAATTCCGAATCGCGATTATGGCATTGACGGCTTGGAAGTTCACGTCGACCACACGACGACCGGCACGGTTTATTTTGTCAGCGCGAGCAAGGAAGTTGTCTTTCCCGAACATTCACACGCGGCGCAATGGACGATTGTCGTTAGCGGCTCATGCACATTCACTGCAAACGGCGAGAGCAAAGTTTATCGTGCGGGCGAAACTTATTTCATTCCTGCGGGCTTGAAACATCAAATCACTTTGCACGCGGGCTATTCCGAAGTCGATTACGTCGACGATCCGAACGATTAAAAATTTCTCTGACCCGTTGCCAAAAATTTCGCGGCGGGTTATTTTTTTAGCGTATTATATTTTGGGAGTGATTCACATGTTGAAAGAGAGTTTGCACGGCTTAACGAAAGGCACGGAGCTTGAACCGTTGATGGCGGCTTTGGCTCAAGGCGAGGCTAACGGCGTGATGATGTACTACGCGCTTGCACGTTTGGCAAAAGAACAAGGATTCGACGACGCGGCGGAAACTTTCATCGAGGCGGCAAATCAAGAGGCAGTTCACGCGGGCTTTTACGCTGTTCTGAACGGCAAATATCCGAAAGATTTTTGGCAACTCGTCGCGGGCGTGAAAGCTGCAGAAGTCAAAGGCGAGGCGAGCATCAAAGCATTGGCGGATAAAGTTCGTGCGGCGGGATTCACTCAAGCGGCTGACGAAATGGAAATTTTCGCCAAACAGGAAGGGCATCACGGC
>CAMNPA010000320.1 GCA_946547205.1 uncultured Selenomonadales bacterium
GTGACGATTATGAAGTAGTACCAGAGCAAGCCGCCTTTATCGGGCATTTTGACAGCGAGCGAGTAAAATTTTTCCTTAGACTTGTCGCCGTCACGAGTCGTCAAAGCAGACCATTTCTCACCTGCGCCGTCAGACCACGTGTGCAAAAGAACTTGCTTGATTGGCGAATCAGCTTTGATGCTGATGCCGAGCCGCACTTGAGAGCCTGCCTCTGCCGCGCCGACAATCGAGCGATAGTAAATGTTCTGCGAGTTGTGCAGAACGTCTTTCTTGTCAATCAATGTCATCATCTCCGTTTCGAGAGCTTATGTTCAAATTGCAGGTTCATTTGGATTGACGGTGACTTCTTGATCTTTGAAGTGAACTCCGAACGCCGACAACATCTCCAGATAATTGCCCATGTCAACGAATTGTTCCCATTGCGCCGTTCGATAGGATTCGCCGATGATTTGTCTGACAAAGTTCATGCAGTTCTTGTGAATGTCCGCGACGACAGGATAGGGCAGGACGAGAATTTGCGGCAAGGCGTTGAGCATGAGCATTGTATCAGCCAAAGTCATACTTGCTGCATGTGTACGATTTATCGCGCGAAGAGCCGCCTCTTCCATGTATTGACCGCGACCGTCTTTCGGGAATGTGCGGCGCAAAATCCCGGCGAGTGCTCGGCACGTTAAGAAAGTCTCAAGCTTGCCGTCAAAGAATTCTTGCGGCGTATCTTGACGGACGGCGGGCAATAAAACTTTTTCAAGCTCATGAAAATATTCATCGCGATCGCGTGCTTTCGGCGGCGTGAAATTTTCCATGCGCAATGCCCGATAAGCGATAATGTCTTCGTCTTTCTCGTCGTTGCGGTCATTTTTATAAAACACATTCATATCGTCGGAGTGAGTTTTGAACTCTTCGCGCGACTTCACAAAGTATTGATTGACAACGATTTTATCGGCGAGAATCGGCTCGTTGTCCCAATAGTTGACGCGACCGCCGGCGGAGTTGACGGCAAATTTCCCGTCGAAATAGTAAGCGTAGTGCGGATTGACGATGTAGCGAATATAGCGCGGATTGGCGATTGTGCGCACGTGAATATTGCCGAGTGGCAGTTTATCTTCCGCAGCCGGCTCAAACCAATTACTCGGTGCACGACGAATGAAACGTTCAAGCACGCCTTTTGAATAATCAGCCGTATAGCGTCTGTTCGAGCCGAAAACTTGACGATTGACAGCAAGTGCCGCACGCGAAGAATCCTCTTCCAAAAGCTCATCGACGACTTCAACGATACTTTGCCCGGTTTTCGGGAAAATGAATTCGTCCAAGTCAATGAACGCCATGTAGCGGCAAACGAATTTGAAACGACGAACAGCATCATTGTACGCGGCAATTGATGAACCGTCGTTGGAGACCGGAAAATAATTGACCCAGTGCGCGTCGATGTACGGTTTCAAAACTTCGCGAGTCTCTTCGCTGTTTGCGGCGTCGTAAATGAAAAAATGATCTGCGCCCGCGCCCAAATGATAATCGAGCCACTCTTTCAAGTAGTGATGAGCACCGTCCTTGATGAGCGAGACAATCGCCAAATCGTGCAGGAACAAATTTTGATTAACCATAAAAAAATACCTCCGAAAATTATTTTATCGCGTTTAGCAGTCGATGAATGTAATTGTAATCACAAAAGCCGCTCCATTCCGTTGCCGCCGCCAAGTCTCTGTAAATCACGGGAAAAATTTTTTCACGCACGAATTGATTGAGCTTTTTGCACAACAGAAACGGTCGGGCTAAAATTTCGGGCAAGACATTCAAAAAAAGTTGCAAGTCTGCATAAGTGACGCGAGCTTTTTGCAGGAGCTGATGAATCCAAACGAGCGCGTATTCTTCCGCCGAACGCGAGCCGATTTTAACGTTGAATTCTTCTGCCAGGGCGCGACACGTCAAAAAAACTTCAAGCTTGCCGATAAAAAATTCTGCCGTCACGTCGAACGGAGAGCACTGCGTTAAAGTTTCCGTCAAAGTTTTTTCCACGCGTTGAAGACGTTGCTCATCACTTTCAAGCGAAAAATTTTCGGCGCGGCGGGCACGATAAGTCAAAATGCCGTCGTCGAAAACTTCGTTGCGGTCGACTTTCTCAAAAAATAATTCGTCGTAAGGATTAGTTTCGTCGCAGGCGTAACCGCGTTTTCGTTTGCCCATGTATTCTTCGCGCGACTTGATGCAGTAATGATTGATTGTGATTTTGTCGGCGGACATGCTCTCGTTGGCGTAACCTTCGACTTTTTCGCCGCGTTCGTTGACGGAAAATTTTTCGCCGAAATGAACTGCAACGTGCGGACCGAACAGAAATTTGACTTGGCGCGGATTGGCGATGAGCTTAACATACATGTTGCCGATTCGTAAAAATTTTTCTTCTTGCGGAATGAAATCTTCCCATTTGTCCGGGCCGCGACGCGTGAAACGTTCCAACACGCCGCGAGAATAATCGACAGTCTCTTGACCGTTCGAGCCGAAAACACGTTCACTAATCGCCAGTGACGACGCATTTGGATTGCGAGAAAAAATTTCGTTGACGACCTCGGCGACGCTTTGATTCGTTTGCGG
>CAMNPA010000321.1 GCA_946547205.1 uncultured Selenomonadales bacterium
CGTCGGGATATTTTTTTGTCGCCAATGATAAACGATGCTTGAAGGCTTGAAGATTGACTTCGGGCAAGTGTCGCCGTTTCTACAACAACGCGCAGAGAGCCTGTAAAGACTCTCGACTTCTTTTTTGCGGAGAAATTTTTATAAGACGCCGCACGCCGCGTGATGTCAATTCAACTTGACGCCGATTAATTTCGCGACAACAATACCACGCCCGCGATGCACAACATCACGCCGAAAATTTTTTGCAGAGTGATTTGTTCGCGATAAAAAATTCCGCCGACGAAAAGCATTGCCAACGCGATTAAAATGTTCACAATCAGCGACGCCGTCGACAGTTCGCCGCCCGCACGATAAATCATCACGAATGCCGCTTCGACGCCCGTTATCGACAAGCCCATTAAGATACACGCCCAATTTGTTTTCGACGCCTCGGCTAAAATTTTTTCGTGCGGTGTGAAGAAAAGTAGAATCGCGCTTGCAATGAGTGCCGTTGCGTAATTGACGACGAGACCCATGAACGCGTTTTGCTCGGCAGGAATTGATTTGCTTGCCACGTGATAAAAAACGTTTGCGATGACCGCGACGGCTATCAGAAAGAAAAACATTGCGTCACCTCGTTACGACTTCGCCAAAAAATTTTGACTGCGGCAGGAAATATACCGCGACTCGTTGAAATAGAAATGAAATTTTTTCGGCGCATCAGCAACGTTGCAAAGGAAGATAAACAAATTAAATGCGCGACGACGACACCGACATTTTTGACACGGCGGACTTCAGAAAAGGCGTTGTCTATGCCAAAAATTTCTGACGGCAGATAAACTTGCGAATCGGCATTCTAACTGTTATCATAACGAAAAATTGAGGAGGCAGCGCGATGCGGAAAAGAAATGGTTTTAACTGGTTTGCGTTGGTGATGTTCGCGATGATTGCTTACTTCTCGACGGTTTTAATTTCTCAACAGGTGCACCTTTCGCATGTTAATGAAAGTCAACGAATCGCCGATAAAAGGCTGGAAAAGGCGAAGGAGACGAATGCGAAATTGCGCAGAGAACTCGCCGAACTGCAGGACATCAACAACATTGAACGGTTGGCGCGCGAAGATTTGGGACTGGCCAAAGAAGGCGAAATGCCCTATCAAACGACGGTGCGACCGTAATTCACGTTATCAATCTGAAGGAGGACAGACATTTTGACAATGGAAGCAGGCAGCATTGTGGAAGGTAAAGTCACGCGAATCACGAACTTCGGTGCCTTCGTGGAGCTCGATGAAGGCAAAGTCGGGCTCATTCACATTTCCGAAGTTGCTGACGTTTACGTTAATGACGTTCGTGATTTTTTGAGCGAGGGCGACACAGTTCAAGTAAAAGTTTTAAACATCGACGGCAACAAAATCGCGCTCTCTTTGAAACAGGCAAAGCCTAAACCGCCCGAAAGTGACGGTCAATCTTTCAAAAATCGACGCCCGGACTTTCGCAGACCGCAAAGGCAGCTGTCGGCATCTTTTGAAGATAAGCTGTCCAAATTCCTCAAAGACAGCGACGAACGTTTGACCGACCTTAAACGCAAAACCGATTCCAAACGCGGCGGGCGCGGCTCTCGTCGTTCAGATTAACTGCCCCTTGCACTTGGCAGGGGGTGCTTTTTAACTTGCTTAACAGGTTCATTGACATTTGCGCGAGCCGCTTTGAAAGCGGCGGAACAGCGGGTATGCTTTACAGCCGTTCGATAGCCGCAACTTGTTTCTGCCGGAGGAATTGGCTTTGCTTAACAGGTTCATTGACATTTGCGCGACGGAAAAAATTTTCGACAGCGTGCACAAAATTTTAATCGCGGTGTCCGGCGGTGCAGACTCAATCGCTCTGGCGGAACTGCTGATAAATTCGCGGCGGCGTTTCAAATTGGAACTCGTCATTGCGCATTTTGAACACGGTCTGCGCGGACAAGATTCAATCGACGACGCGGCATTTGTCAAAAATTTTTCGGAGACACGCGGCATAAATTTTGTCGGCGGAAACGGTGACGTTCAACAATTCGCGGCGGAAAATAAAATTTCTGTCGAGACGGCGGCACGAATTCTGCGCTACGAATTTTTGAGCAACGTTCGACACGATTTGAATTGCGATGCCATTGCACTTGCTCATCACGCTGACGATCAAGCGGAGACGATTTTAATGCGGCTGATGCGCGGCGCGACTTCGGCAGGTTTATCGGCGATGAAGTTCCGAACACTTTCCGACGACTACGGCTTATTGATTCGTCCGTTGCTGCGATTCAGAAAGGTTGAGCTTGAAAATTTTTGCCGCAAAAAAAATTTGTCACCGCGCATTGACGCAACGAACTTCACGGCTGACACGACGCGCAACAAAATTCGACTGGAGCTTATCCCGACGCTTGAAACGTTCAATCCCTCGCTGATTGAAACGCTCTGTCGATTCGGCGAAGTGGCGGCTGAAGAAGTTGACTTCATCGACGCGCAGGCAGAAAAAATTTTCCCGACCGTCGTCCGCAACAATTCAATCATCCGCGCAGAGTTCTTGACGTTGCACCCGGCAATTCAACGCGCCGTCATAAAAAAATTTCTCGCGC
>CAMNPA010000322.1 GCA_946547205.1 uncultured Selenomonadales bacterium
GTGAACGACGGATCAAATGCAATCGTCAAGAAACCGCGTTCAGCCATAATCTGCGCGTAAAGCCCGGAACTTTGCTCCTTGACCGCGCCGAAAGGTCCTGCAACAGCTATCGCCGCGAGTTTGCCCGAATAATTTTTCGGCTCGTACAAATCGGCGGCAAGCGTTATTCCGTAGCGATTCACGAACGTAACTTTGCGATGATTGACCGCGTCGCTTTTCGGAAAGACTTTGTCCCAATCTTTGACGAGTTTGAGATTTTCGACTTTGATTTTGCTCGTGGAAGCTTGCGAGGCGTCGGAAGGATTTGCCGCATCAACGCCGCCAATCGGAACGCCAATCACTCCGACACACAGCGCGGCAGTCAAAATTTTTTTTAGTGAAGTCTTCATGCTCAAGGCTCCTTTACTTGTCGTTTTGCCGATTATATAATTTTTGCGGTGAAAGTAAATTCAGCGTTGCTTATCGTTGCGCTAAAAAATTTTTATGGCGGTGGAAACGTGGAGATTAAAGCTCTGGAATATTTTATCAAGGTGGCTCGCGAAGGCAACATGACTCGCGCCGCCGAAAAACTTTTTGTCACTCAACCGAACGTCACGCGGCAAATTCAGCTGTTGGAAGACGAACTCGGCAAGAAACTTTTTGAGCGCGGGAAATATTCCGTCAAGCTCACGGACGCGGGCTTGCGACTGCTAAAACGTGCCGATGAAATTTTGCAGCTCGTTCACGACACCAAACTTGAGTTCACGGCTGATGAGATTCGCGGCGACGTTTACATTGGCTGCGCGGAGTCCGACGCGATAAAATATCTTGCTCGTGCCGCAAAAGCTGTTCATGAAAAATATCCGCACGTCCGATTCAATTTGTACAGCGGAAATTTTGAGGACACGTACTTTCGGCTTGATAACGGCTTGCTGGATTTTCATATCACGTTGCAGACTGTTGACGCCGCGAAGTACAATTCGTTGACATTGCCCGCGCAGGACGTTTGGGGAATTATTTTGCGCCGAGACGATTTGCTTGCCGAGAAAAAATTTTTCACGGTCGACGATTTGATTCGACTGCCGCTGATTTTGTCGCGTGAGGCTTTGCGCGAAGAATATCCTGCATGGTTCGGAAATGCGCTTGAAAAATTCAATGTCGTCGCAACTTACAATCTGCTCTACAACGCGGCGATTTTGGCGCGCGAAGGTTTGGGCTATCCAATTTCGATTGACAAGCTGATTAACGACGCGGAACTTTGTTTCCGACCGTTGGAGCCGGTATTGAAATCGAATTTGAATTTTATCTGGCGGAAAGACCGACTATTGACGCCGCAAGCCCAAATTTTGTTGGACGCGATGCGAGGCAATTTTCATGCGCGATAAATTTTTTTACGATGCAACGAGAAATTTTAAACGTTGAACTTGAAACGCGGCGACTTCGTGAATGACACAAATTTTTTGAACGATTGGAGGCTTTGACGTGAACGAAAAATTTTTTCTGCCGCTGACGCTGACAATTTGCGCGATTATATTTTTCGGCTGGCAACAATTTTTCTATGCGCCGATGCAACGAGAAATATTGACGACGGAACTTGAGACGCGGCGACTTCGCGAATTGGAACGCTCAATCGTCGAACTCAAGGCGCGTCACGGAAATTTGGAATCGTTAATCGCGGAAACGGAACGTCAACTCGACGCGGCGCGAACTTTTTTGCCGACGACTCTCATGCCGGACAAATTCATCGACGAACTTTATCAGGCGGCGGACTTTTCTCAAGCGCGACTAATTTCGGTGCAGGCAGGCGACATTCACGCGGCGGACGAAATTCAATCGCAGGTCGTGACGGTCAAATTGCAGACGAATTATATTGCACTGCTGAATTTTATTCGCGAAGTGCTCGACGGCGGACGGTTTGTCAGCTTGGAAAAATTTTCCGTTGAAGGCGGCGAAATTCTCACTTGCACGCTCGACTTTAAAATTTTTTCCGCGCCGTCCGAAAAAATTAAAAGTCCCGCCACAAAAAGTAAGTGAATTGTTTCAGCGAAGTTTCATTAAAAATTTTCTGCAAATTCGACAGGAAAAAATTTGGAAACAGGGAATAGGGAACAGGAAAAGTTTTAAAGGAGCGTGGGCAATTTGGCAGTTAATACCTCCGGCTTCGGCGCGTATGACATTCGCGGGATTTATCCCGAAAGCATCAATCAAGAGCTTGCTTATCGTGTCGGCAGAGTTTTTCCGGAAATTTTTGGCGCGAAAAAAGTTGCGGTCGGGCATGACATTCGCCTTTCCGGTCCGACGCTCAACGACGCACTCACTCGCGGACTTACCGAGGCAGGTTGCGATGTTTACGACATCGGACAATGCGGCACCGAAATGATTTACTTCGCGACGGGCTTTAACGAACTCGACGGCGGAATTATGATAACCGCATCACATAACCCGAAAGAATACAACGGCATGAAATTTGTCCGCAAAGGTGTGTTGCCTGTCTCGCCGAAAACCGGGCTGCTTGACATCAAAGCGGCGGTCGAAGATGAAACTCGCGATTGGTCGTTCCGCAAGGCGACGGGCACAATTTATAAGA
>CAMNPA010000323.1 GCA_946547205.1 uncultured Selenomonadales bacterium
AAATGAAAAATTTCGGTGCGGCGGGAAATAAAATTGTCGTTGAAGAGTTCATGGACGGCGAAGAAGCATCTGTGCTTGCGTTGACGGACGGCGAAAAAATTTTGCCGCTGATTGCCGCTCAAGATCACAAACGCGTTGACGACGGCGACAAAGGCTTGAACACCGGCGGAATGGGAGCTTATGCGCCCGCACCGATTGTTGACGAAAAAATTTCCGTGCTCGTTGAAGAGACGATTCTCAAACCGACAATCGCCGCGCTAAAATCGGAAGGCATAACTTATCGCGGTTGCTTGTACGCGGGCTTGATGATTGTTGACGGCGCGCCTAAAGTTGTCGAGTTTAATTGCAGATTCGGCGACCCGGAAACTCAAGTTGTCCTGCCGCTGATGGAAGACGATTTGCTTGCGTTGATGATTGACTGCGCGGACGGCACGTTGACGACCGAAAAAATTTCGTGGCTCAATCAAAGCGCGGTCTGTGTGATTATGGCGAGCGGCGGCTATCCGAAGTCTTACAAAAAAAATTTGCCGATTGACGGCATGACGAAGGCTAAAAGTTTGGGCGCACTGATTTTCCACGCCGGGACTAAATTTGTTGACGGCGAACTTGTCACGAACGGCGGAAGAGTTCTCGGCGTCACGATGACGGCTGCGACGTTGCGCGAGGCTGTCGACAAAGTTTATCGTTGCGTGGACGTGATTCATTTCGACGACGCGCATTATCGCCGTGACATTGCGGCACGTGCTCTGAAATAATTTCTCTGCGCAAAAAAAATTAGGAGATCGTTCAAGTGAGCGGTCTCCGATTTTTTTATTTCAACAGCGTCCGAAATTCAGAATCAAAAATTTTTTCGTCGGCGCGATTGTAAAACGGTAAGCCAAAAATTTTATAGTCGTTGTCGTCGGCGAAAATTTTCACGGGAACTGCGCGGGCTTTCAACTGCGACAAAAAATCTTTCTTCCATGCGTCACGCTCAATCAAATGTTCGCCCTTCGGCTCGATGAAAATTTGATACTGCTCGAAACCTTTGCTCGTCGCCTTTTGCAGGAAGAGAACATAATCGGGCTCGAAACGTGCGCCGTCGTCGAAATTGTAAACGGCAAGCTCGCGCTCGTTGCGGACAAGATAAATTTTGCTGTAAATCTTATGCAAATCCTCGACGTGACGGCTGAAATACTCGACAAAATTTTTTTCCTCGCTCGTGCCGAAGTTGTCGTTGTAAGCAAACCAATCCGCCGCCGATAAATTAATTTGCGAATCTCCGATGCTCGAATCGTTTTGCGATATGCCCGCGTGTCCGTCAGAAAAATTTATCGTCTTGTCGTGAAAAGTCTCGCTGATATTCTGCGCGTGAAACTTCTTCGTGCCTCGATAAGTCTTCGCAGGTTTATTGAGCTCGTCGGCAATTTGTCTCAACGCATGATTCGCGGCGGCGTGTAAAGTTTCAACGCTCGGCTCAAGCTCGTTGCTCGTGATGTCAATTTGAATGTCGCCCAAAAAATTTTCGTCGGTGATGAATTGGCGCGTCGACTGCAGATTTTTGAAACGCAACTTCAACGCGGCAAATTTGAACGCAGGAAATTTCATCAAGGCTTTGTGAACGATTGAATAATTTTTCTCGGCGATGTCGGCGATTGTCCAATGCGTCGTGTGAACTTCTGCGCGGACTTCCGTAACGTTGACGGCGTTCAAAATTTTATCGTGCGCATTATCGATGACGCGTCGGAAAGTGTACAGCTTATTGGGAATGACTTCGCGAAAATCCTCGTCGACTTCCTCGCGCCGATTGACGAAAATCAATCCGTGCCGATAAAGTTCATCACGCTTGAAACTGTCCTTGAGCTTGTACTCTCGTGATTGCCTGTCAACTTCCAAGCCGATCTCGTGCAAAGCCTTATGCAACTCGTCAACGTAGCGATGATCGTTTTGGCAATGATAGTACAGCGTCTCGCAAATGCGCAGTTCGTTCGCAATGTCGCCGTCAAATTTGCGCTGATACTTCGGTTGAGTGTCGTCAAGTTGAAACGGACAATATCTCGCGCCGCGTCCGATAAGTTGTGCCTCTGCGATTGTCGCCGGTGAAATTTTTTTGCCGCCCGATTGCCGCGTTTCATACAGCCGCACGATGTCAAACAAGTTCAGCACGTCCCAACCTTCATCAAGCATTTTGACTTCAAAAATCGCGCGACAGGGATTGCCGGTATTTTCCAACGTGTTCAGCGAAATTTGATTCTTGGCGGCGTCGCTGTCGCTTACGACCAAAATGCAATGCTCGGCGGAAAAGTCTTCGCGCAACTCGGCGGCAAGAGCGTCGCAAGAAATTCCGTGACCCGCAAAATAATTGAAGGCTCGGCGCAAAATTTTATCGTCACTTTGCTCAAACAGCTCTCGTAAATTTTCGCCGCGCAGATTCTTCACGTCGTCGATGAATTTTTCCATGAACGCCTTGCACTCGGAAATTGTCTTCGCTTTGAATAGAACAATCGGCTTAACGTTCAATCGGTGGTCTTGAAAAATTTTCAAACGGTATTGGCTCAAGATAAGCGCGATTAACCATCTGTCGTG
>CAMNPA010000324.1 GCA_946547205.1 uncultured Selenomonadales bacterium
ACAAACTCCAAACAACCGCGTCCGATATGAATTCGGGCGTTAATTTTTTTGTCGGTTGCATGAATTGGTCGCGGTCGTTGAGCTACGTCGCCTTCGGCAGTCGCCGCACCATGTGCACCACCATGCATTGCTCGACGATGAATTAACAAACAAATCTCCTGTCTCTTGCAAACGAATAAAAAATGAGTCATCTTTTCTTCACGTCCAATTGAACGGAGGTGATTATATGTTAAGCGGTTTTACAAAGGTGCAAATTTTGCAAGGAAGTTCCTTCATGTCAATCACGAATAACGGAATTAATTTTAACGGCAACGTAGTGTTTCACATGCAAAAGACGAAGTATGTAATTTTCCTGTTGAATACAACTGACCAACAAATTGCGATACAGAAATGTGACGACGAAGAGGACGGTAAGATTTTATTTTTTCGTGACGGGACAAACTGGAGAAACGGTGTGCGTATCAACAACCGCGAATTGCAACAAATGATAGCTCGCATGATGAGCCGGGATTTGGACAAATACAATTATCGTGCAGACGGCGTTTATTCGGACGATGACCACGCCATGATTTTCGATTTAAAAAACGCAAGAAGTTTCAATAAGCGACGCAAACAACAATCAAGCGGTTGAAATTTTACGTCGACCTCAAAAAAAAACATCTGATTCCCGCTACCAACAGTGATCAGGTGCTTTCCGATGAATATGTTTTTATACATGATGATACTTTCGTTTGCATATTAACATATTCCACTCTTGAGGTCAAAAATTTAAGGAGTGGATTTTTTATGCTCAAAAACACATTCGACGATGGCTTCAATTTGGAATTGGTGCAGACTGCGTCCTTTGACGGGATATTGGAGATTCCGAAAATCGACCCGCCTGCAAAAATTGTTATCTCGTCCGCCGTGATTCCTTACTCAAAACACAACCGCAGTGAAAATTTTTCGGAGTGCGTCGTTTTTTATGAGCACGACATCGAATTTGCAGACCTTGTTCGCACACCGAAAGATTTTGTCGATGATTTACTGCGTTTTCCCGCCGTCGTGACGCCCGACAATTCGCTTTATCGCGATTCGCCGCTGACTGCTCAAATTGCAAATATTTATCGGAGCAGAGCCGTCGGTCATTACCTGCAAAAAAACGGCGCATACGTCATAACAAATGTCCGTTGGGGCGACGAACGCAGTTACACGACGAATTATCTGCCCGAAAAATTCGCTTTCTTGGGTGCGCCGAAAAATTCTATCGTCTCGGTCGGCACATACGGTTGCATAAGCGGCAAGGAAAATAAATTTTACTTCCGCGCAGGTCTTGAAGCCATGCTCGACGAGTTGACGCCCGAAGTCGTTTTGGTTTACGGAAGAATGCCCGATTCGATTTTCGGCGGACTCAAGCACAAGACAAATTTTGTTTCTTATCCCGATTGGACTTCAAAAGTCAGAAAGAAGGCTGATTAAATGGGCACAGGTAAAACAGGTCGTTGCCTCAATACTAAAGGCGCACAAACTTCCTCGGCAATGGAAAACATCCCTAAGGAATGGCATGTTACAGGCATTTTGTACGGTATTCCAATTCTCCGTCCCGATAATCCGAATAGAAGCTTAAATCTGCCGCGTAATTCGGAAATTCCCAACGTATCCTATCTGCTTTACGATAAAAATGGCGTCTTCAAACAAATGCGGATTTTTGGCGACGATAACAAGCCCAAAATGGATATTGACTACCATAACAAAAACGGTAAAATGTCGTTGCATAAACATATCTACATTGACGGCGTCCGACAGAAAGAACATATCGATTTGACAGTTGAAGAGTTTAACAATTACAAAAAATTTCTTGAGAAGGTGTTTGATCAATGATAGGAATGTCGCTTAAAAAATTTACGCAAACGATAGCGGTTTACGACGAGATTGAATTTTCCTATGCCGGCGTCCAATATAATTTCCAAAAAGAAAATGCCTCCGACTGTTTGAGAATTTCTGTATGGCGTGCAGGCGATAAAGCTCCATGTTACTGCGTCGAAGTCGAAGATAATCCCGGCGCACTTAAACAAGCCGCTCAAAACTTAATCAACGCTAAAATTTTGTTTGACGGCAAATCTATTGCCGAAGCCGAAAAAGACATTGACGTAGAATTTTTTACTTGACGTGAGCATAAAATGAACGTTGCAGAATTAAAAGCTGTCGTTGCCGAGCGTAAACGTGTTGCTGTTGAAACTCAAGACGAATGGGATTACGGTATCGAACAGTGCCGGAAAAAAGAGACCGAAATTCTCACACGCGACATTGCGCAGACCATTGACTTTATCGAAAACGAATGCGACGACGATACTTTTTGTTGGGTCGACGAAGTTTTTGATGACGTGGCGGACATTACGCAGAGCAAGGAATTTGTCGCCGCGATTAAACGACGCGCCGCGAAAGTCGTCAATGCTGAAGACCGTCGCCGTGTCGAAGTAGGTGTTTGTTATGCCGAATACAAAATCGACGACGAGCCGCTTTAAAAATATCTGACCTCGTCGCGCAGGAAGCCAAGCTCGTAAATTTGCGGCAACA
>CAMNPA010000325.1 GCA_946547205.1 uncultured Selenomonadales bacterium
GGGAAAAAATTCCACGCCATAATTCCCAACGCAGTACCGATTGACCAGCCGGGCAACGCCGTCAACATCGCGCCGTAATTGTAAAAAGGATTGAGCCAACGTCCGCCGCGAGCAACTGAAATTCCGAAAATCTCGTCCGTCACGTCGAAGCCGACAAAAATTCTGTGATAGAACGGCGTATCGGGCGAAAATTTTTGACTTAAAACGGTGCTCATCAAAACGTATCGGGCATTGGCGACGAGAGTCAGCAGAGCAATTTCAAAATACGGTGCGTCCGAGCCGATGACCGTGAACGCCGCGTATTCGCCCGCCGACGCGTTGTTTAGCAGACTGATAACGAAACCTTGCAAGGGATTTAGTCCGACGTATTTGGCGACGATGCCGAGCGTGAAACTCACGACGAAATATCCCAAACCAATCGGGATGCCGTCGCGGAAACCGTCCATCAACGCCTGTCGATTCTCCGTCGTCATGAAAAATTTTTCTCCTATTTGTTCAGCGATTGTTTCAGCGTGTGCCAAGCTAAAGTTGCGCATTTGACGCGTGCGGGCATTGTCGAAATATTTTTCAGAGCCGCAGCTTCGTCGAGTGCGTCAAGTTCGTCGTCGTCGGTTATGTCGCCGTGAATCATTGCGATAAAAAGTTCCGCGAGTTGTTGAGCCTCGGTGACGGTCTTGCCGCGCATAAGTTCAATCATCATGTCGGTAGACGCCTGCGAGATTGCGCAACCTGTTCCGCTGAATGCCGCATCTTTAATCACGCCGTCGACAACTGCAAGTTCAAGCGTTATCTCGTCGCCGCAACTTGGATTGTGTCCGCGTTCCTTGACAGTCGCATTGGGCAACGTCCGCCGATTTTCGCGCGATTTGCTGTGTTCGGCGATTAGTTCCGTGTAAATATTTTCAAGCAAGTTTCTCAATCCTTCGAGTGATTTTTTGATTTTAATTTTTAGGATCTACTTTTTCATTGCTGATGAACTTCCTTTCTTTGCTTGCCCAAAGAAAGGAAGCGAAAGAAAGGGCACCTCGCAGGGGCGTTCAGTCGTAATTGTTTTAACGTTACAGCTCACCGAAGCCGTAAGTGCCGGCAAACTTCGCGTCCCGCTCAGTGGTGCCGGCGAGCCCGTCATCCGTGACGGGCTCTTTTGTTTGCTGTCAAAAAATTTTCATCACGCCTCTGACCTGCTGAAGTGCCTCGATTAAGCGTTCAACGTCACGGCGTGTGTTGTAAAAATAAAAACTTGCCCGGCACGTCGAATTGAGCCCTAAAAATTTCATCAACGGTTGAGCGCAATGATGACCTGCACGAATCGCAACGCCTTGAGCGTCAAGAATCGTCGCCACGTCGTGCGGATGAACGTCGCGAATGTTGAACGTGATGATTCCGACTTTGTTCGCCGCGTCGCAACCGTAAAGCTCAACGTAAGGCAGTCGTTTCATTTCGGCAATGGCAAACGTCGTCAAGTCTCGTTCAATGCGTTCAATCGTCTCGAAGCCGACGCCGCGCAGATAATCGATTGCCGCCGTTAAGCCCGCCGCTCCGCCGACGTTTTGCGTGCCCGCCTCGAATTTCTGCGGAAGTTCGGCGTAAGTCGTTGATTGCTCCTCGACGTATTCGATCATGTCGCCGCCGCTCAAAAACGGTGGCATTTCGTCAAGCAGTCGTCTTTTGCCGAAGAGCACGCCGATTCCCATCGGCGAAAGCATTTTGTGACCTGAAAACGCCAAAAAGTCCGCGTCGATATTTTGCACGTCAACGGGAATGTGCGGGACAGATTGCGCGCCGTCGACAACGACAATCGCTCCGACTTCGTGAGCACGAGCCGCCAAAGTCTTAACGTCGTTTATCAGACCGAGCACGTTTGAAATTTGCGTGACGGCTAAAATTTTCGTGCGCTTGGTTAATTTCGTCGCGATGTCATCAGCCGATAAATTGCCGTCCGCCGCGAGATAAATATAATTCAACGTCGCGCCCGTCATTTGAGCAACACGTTGCCACGGAACAAGATTCGAGTGATGTTCGGCGATTGTGATTAAAATTTCGTCGCCGGCATGAAGATTCGTCAAGCCGTAGCTGTACGCGATAAGGTTGAGCGATTCGGTTGCGTTCTTCGTGAAAATAATTTCGCGCGGAGTAGCATTGATGAATTCGGCAACTTTTCGGCGAGCGTTCTCGTAAACTTGAGTCGCACGCACGCTGAGTTCGTACACGCCGCGATGCGGATTGGCATTGCAGCCGCCGTAGTAGCCGCAAATCGATCGCACGACGCTTTCGGGCTTTTGAGTTGTCGCGCTGTTGTCAAGGTAAGCTATCGGGTGTCCGTTCATTCGACTGCGCAAAATCGGGAAGTCGTTCAAAAAGTTTTTATCCATAAATAAATCTCCTTAGAAGTTTTTTTATCTCAATCATGATGTGTTCGACGGCGCGGGCAATGTCTTCTTGCGTCCTAAATTGCCTCAAGGTTCTGTCGACGTCCGTGAAGTAAATAAGATTGCCTCGCTCGTCGTGCAAATCTGTTCTGCCAATTAGCCCGTTGAAGATTTTATCGTACT
>CAMNPA010000326.1 GCA_946547205.1 uncultured Selenomonadales bacterium
AAATCGGTACTTGAAATCATTGGTATCAGCCTCCAAAAATTTTAAAGTTCAATCAAATTTTTCGGCGAACGTGTCAAAGGTTGAGCAGTGCCGCTCGTGACAAGTACGGTGTCTTCAATTCGCACGCCGCCAAAATTTTCAACATAAACGCCGGGCTCATCAGTGACAATCATATTCGGCAAAAGACTTTCGCATTTGCTGAGCTTGCTGAGTCGCGGCTCCTCGTGAATTTCCAATCCGACGCCGTGACCGAGTCCGTGAACAAAATTTTTTTCATAACCTGCCGCCGTCAAACGTTCGCGAACAGCCGCGTCAATGTCTTTGCCGCTCTTGCCCGCCGTGATAATTTCCAAGCCGTAAAGTTGCGCGTCGAGGACTGCGTTGTAAATTTTTCGCTGTTCAGCGGACGCCTTGCCGACGCAAATTGTCCGCGTGATGTCCGAGCGATAACCGTTGAAAGTCGCGCCGAAGTCAATCGTTACCAGTTCGCCCGCGCAGATTTTTTTGTCAGTCGCCGTGCCGTGCGGAAGAGATCCGCGTTGACCGGAAGCAACAATCGTCGTGAAAGCAACTTCTTCCGAGCCGAGTTTGCGCATAAAATATTCCAACTCCGCCGCAACGTCAATCTCACGCACGCCGGGCTTGATGAAGTCCAAAATTTTCGCGAAGGCGTCATCGGCAATTTTACACGCACGACGAATTTGAACGACTTCCGCCGCGTCTTTGACTTGCCGCAACGTGTCAAGCTCAACGGATTTGAATTCGACGCCGGGAATTTCTTTGGCAAGGTAAGCGTGTTGCGCAACGGTCATCACGAGACCTTCGACGCCGATTTTTTTGCAGCCCGTATTTTTTATCACGTCGACCAACTTTTTGTAAAGCCCTTCCGTCTGCTCAACGACCGCGAAATTTTTTGCTTGACGTTGCGCTTGCTCAAGGTATCTGCCGTCGGTGACGAGTTGACGAAAATTTTTTCCGATAAGCAGAGCCGTACTGTCGCCGCGAAAATTGCTGAAGTAGTTGACGTTGACGGGCTTTGTTATCAAAAACGCATCGACTTCCTCCGCCGCGAGTTTGTCGTAAAGATTCATCAATCGCCCGCTGAAATCAAAACTCGTCGCGCTCATCATTTGGTATCCTTGCGAATTTTGCGAATGGCAATGTCAAGGGCTGCAATGTAGCTGTCGACGCCGAAGCCGCAAATTTGTCCCATGACGACCGGCGCGATAACCGACGTGTGACGAAATTCCTCGCGGCGATGAATGTTCGACAGATGAATTTCAATGACGGGCACGGGCACGGAAGCAATGGCGTCGCGAAGTGCAATGCTGTAATGCGTCAAAGCTCCGGCGTTGAGCAAAATGAAATCGTAACGACCGCGAGACTTTTGAATTGCCTCGACGAGTTCGCCTTCAAAATTCGACTGCAGGAAGTCAATCGCATCAACGCCCGCACTTTCCGCACGTTCGCGCAGTAATTCGTTTATGTCGTTTAACGTTGTGTATCCGTAAATTTCCGGCTCACGCGTTCCGAGCAAATTCAAATTCGGACCGTTGAGCACCAGAATTCTTTTGACGTTCAAGCCGTCAGCGTCTGATTGCAAATTCGTTCTCTCCTTCCACGACGGGCAAATCGTTAAGCTCAAACTTCGTGACTTTGATTCGATTTCTGCCCTTTTTGATTCGTGCGACAAGTTCAGCGATAACAGTTGATTCGCCTTGAAGTTCCATTGTAACGGCACCGTCGCTCATATTCTTAACCCAACCGGTGACTTTGCGTTTAGTTGCCTCTGCGCGGACGAACATGCGGAAGCCGACGCCTTGCACGCGACCGATAGCACGACCTGCCTTGCGTTCAATATTTGATGGCAAATTTGTTCTCTCCTTTCACGACGGGCAAATCAGAGAGTTCAAACTCGTTGACTTGAATCCAATCGTTGCCGCGTTTAATTTTGGCGATAAGTCGTTCAACAGTCTGCGCCTCGCCTTGAAGTTCCATTGTGACGGAACCGTCGCTCATATTCTTAACCCAACCGGTGACTTTGCGTTTAGTTGCCTCTGCGCGGACGAACATGCGGAAGCCGACGCCTTGCACGCGACCGATAGCACGACCTGCCTTGCGTTCAATATTTGATGGCAAATTTGTTCTCTCCTTTCACGACGGGCAAATCAGAGAGTTCAAACTCGTTGACTTGAATCCAATCGTTGCCGCGTTTAATTTTGGCGATAAGGCGTTCAACGGTCTGTTCATCGCCCTGAAGTTCCATGGTGACAGAGCCGTCGCTCATGTTCTTGACCCAACCTGTTATGCCGAAACTTTGAGCGTTGCTCTGCACAAAAAATCTGAAGCCGACACCTTGCACGCGTCCGACTGCACGACCGGCTTTGCGAACGGCATTTTCAAGGTCAGCGGTCTCGATTGTCACAGCGTCCTCGTCGCCGCCGAATATTCTGCTGAAAAATCCCATGTTATCAACTCCTCGTTAAGTTCATTTGCGCGAAAAATAATTTGCCGCGATTGAGCCGGAAATATTGTGCCACACGCTGAAAA
>CAMNPA010000327.1 GCA_946547205.1 uncultured Selenomonadales bacterium
TTGAATGGATTGAGCTTGCGGCTCCGAAGTCGTTGCGGCGTTGGCGTTGCTTGCGGAAATTTTTGCCTGCTCGTAAATTTTTTGAATGGATTGACTCTGCGGCTCCGAAGTCGTTGCGGCGTTGAAGGCTCGTTGCAATGAATAGGCGATTATCGGTGTTTCGACGCGAATCTTGTTGTATTTCCAAGTCGGCTCCGCATCGCCGTCTCTGTCAGCAATCGCCGCGAAAATCGAAAGTGCTTTATCCAAAAAAGATTTTTGCCAACGAACGGAAAAGCTCGCGTCGTCGTTCAAGATAATCCGATATTTAATGCCGCCGTGAATCACTGCGACGTTATCGGTCTCGCGGACGATTTTAACTTTCTCTCCATGAAAATTTCTCAACGCGGGCTCAAGCTTGCTGCAAATTTCGTCCGGTGTCGTCGTGCCGATGAATTTGAACTTCATGTTTTGAATCTCTGTCATGTGTTTGACCGTGGCTTTGTAGTCGAGCGTGTAGAGAACGATAACCGCAATTAAAGAGACGACGCCGAGAATCGTACAGATCATTCCCAAGACCGATTCAAAGTCAAAGAAATTTCCAAGCCCAAACAGGATGAACGGAATGATTAAGAGCAGCATGAAAAACCAAAAGCTCGCATGTCGTCCCTCGAAAGGTTCGGGCGATGTTAATACGATACGTTCTGCGTTGTCCATTGAAGTTAAAATTTCCTTTCGCTCATGCTAAAGGGTCTGCGCCGTATTGATTTTCGCCTTTGGTTCCCGGCGAGAACAACATGTAAAGTCCGAGAACAGTTCCGACAATGTAAACGACTTTCATTGGCGGCGGAGCGTAATATAAATCGTCGACCGGGAAAATTGCCGCGATAATTCCAATTACCAAGCTGACTTTGGCAAGCGTCTCGTCTTTATTCATGTCGTGCAGGCGTCGCACGTCCAGGCAATAAAACGGAATTAATATCGCCAAATTGATAAGCATGATAAGCACATCGCCGAAAGTCGAAACGTTGCCCAATTCATCGCCGAAAATTATTGCCACGGGAAGCATTGCGATTAATGAAACCAAAAAGATGACAAGGACGCGTTTGAAGTAGCGCAACCGATTGAGACGCCCGTCCCGTTTAATAAACATTTCTTCCACAGTTTTATCGTTCATTTTTAAGCACCTCGTTTAATCGTTGATTTGTCCCGCCGCCACCAGGCACGAGACAACCGCAAAAATTTTTGAGTTCAGCAAAATGTCCACATACATCATGATAATGTCGAGAGCGTCCGGCTGAAGTTCTTTGCCCGTCAAAGCGTCGATGATGTCTTTAACGCTGCCGCTCAAGTCGACAATCACGAAAATAATCCAAAATGCCGCGATGAGTACCGCCGCGATTTTCGCACCGGCTTTTGAATTCAATTTCTCTTCGGCAATCATGCAAGCCAAAGCCATCGAAAAAGACGACGTGATAATCGGGATGAGATAAGGATAATCGCTCGGCTTATCGAAAAACCAATTGCAGAACGCCAAAATCAACGCGACGGAAATCACGTAGCTCACAAGCGCGACAGGTACGCTGACAATTTCACGCAAAATGATCACACTCCTTTTGTTTTTTATTTTAACAGCTAAAATTTTCGTGTGGTGTTCCCGCAGAACATTCGCCGAAAATTTTTCAAGCGGCATATGAAAATTTTTTCCGCGCGTGATAAAATCATCGGCAAAGGAGGCATTGACAATGAAAAAATTTTTTGCGGCGGTGATTTTTATTTTGGGACTCGTGACTTTTACAAACGCGTCGGCTCACGATTTGGACTTCGATTCGTTAAGCGGCGTCGAAAGAATTTTGACATGCAACGGGCGCGCGGTCAAGTTCATTGCTTACGAAAATATTTTTTACGTTGCGAATCCCGTCGGCGACAATCAAAAGTTGAGCGTCTACATTCCCGCCGAATATCTGCGCGGCGAAACGATTAACGGCTACAGCGCGAAGACTGCACCGATTTTTTTGCCAAACGGAGTCGGCGGCTACATGCCCGGAAAAATTCTTGAGCCCGTCGAAAATGACAGAATGAGCGGCGGAGCAAATGCCTCACTCGTTGCGTTGAGTCGCGGTCTCGTCGTGATAAGCCCGGCAATTCGCGGACGCACCACTCAATTTGACGGCGTTTATGTCGGCAAAGCTCCCGCGCTGATTGTCGATTACAAAGCGGCAGTCCGTTGGATTCGTCACAATCGCGATAAACTTCCTGCAGGCGACGTTGAGAAAATCATTTCAAACGGAACATCGGCGGGCGGCGCATTATCGGCACTTCTCGGCGCGACGGGCAACGCTCCCGAATATCTGCCTTATATTGAGAAAATCGGTGCGGCTGATGAACGCGACGATATTTTTGCTTCAAGCGACTACTGCCCGATAACAAATCTTGAAAATGCCGATACCGCTTACGAGTGGATTTTTTACGGCGTGAACGAATATTTTCAAGCGATGTGGCAGATGAATCCGAATGCTCGCGCCGAAGATGCGAATAATCCCGTTGCCGTCAA
>CAMNPA010000328.1 GCA_946547205.1 uncultured Selenomonadales bacterium
ACCTTGACGGCAAAGAAGTTAAGCACATGGAAGCGATTATCCTTTCAATGACGCCGAAAGAACGCGCGGACACCTCAATCATTGACGCAAAACGCCGCAAACGTATCGCAATGGGCTCCGGCACGAAGGTCGCCGACGTTAACAAACTCCTCAAGCAATTTGAAGAGATGCGAAAAATGATGCGCCGTTTCAAATCAAGTCAAGCTCAACAACAGCAACAATTACAGGCGTCAAAAAAAGTTAAGGGCAAAAAAGGAAAAGTTAAAAAGGGCAAGAATACTAAACCTAAAATGCCGACGCTCCCGAACCTTAGCGGAATTTTGGGACAGCTCGGCGGAAAATTTCCCTTCATGAAGTAGAACACCGAACACTTGAAAGGTGGTGAGATAGTGGTAAAAATCAGGCTCAATCGAATGGGTGCCAAAAGGCAACCGTTCTACCGTATAGTCGTTGCGGACAGCCGTTCGCCGCGTGACGGTCGCTTTATCGAAATTGTCGGCAATTACGACCCGACCAAAAACCCCGCCATTGTCAATGTCGACGAAGAAAAAGTCATCGGTTGGATTAAAAACGGCGCACAGCCTACCGATACAGTTCGCTCGCTCCTTAGCAAAAAGGGCATCCTGAAAAAACTCCACGAAGAGCGCAAGGCGGCCAAGGCTGCAAAGTAACCATCGTACATTTAGTTGAGGAAGAGGATCATGCAAGAGCAAGAACTTGTTACGGTGCTGGCAAAGGCACTCGTCGAAAAACCCGAAGAAGTTCAAGTTGAGGCGGTCGAAGAAGAAGATCGCACGATTTTGAAACTGCACGTCGCGCAAGAAGATATGGGCAGAGTCATTGGCAAGCAAGGGCGCATTGCAAAGGCGATTCGCACCATTGTCAAATCCGCCGCAACACGCGAAAAGAAAAAGGTTTCAGTCGACATCGAATGACAAAATCGGCGCGGTGAGCAAAGACAGCTTACCGCCTTTTTTGTTAGCAATGAGAAATTTTTTGGAGGCGTTTTAATGAACAGTATCAAAATAATTATGCCCGTCACCGTCAAAGCAAAACTTACCGAGAAATTGCGCACGCGGCTCATCGACGAGGCAGTCAAAGTCGCGGAACAAATGGAACTTGAAATTAAACAGATTAACCTTGACATGCAACGCGAGCTTGAACGTTCGCCGCAACATGAACGCCAAATCAGAAGCTTTTTCGGCAATGAACTTGCTCCGCGTCACGATCGACTTGAAGAGGCACGCAGACGCAAAGAAACTTTTGAAAAGCTTGCTCTCGGCGCGGAAATCGTCCAAGGCACCAGTGAACGCGAAGTTGAGTTGAAAGTCGGCGACAACCTGCGCGACGCCATGAACGTCGAAATTTTGGTGGAGGACGACAAAATCATTGCAATCAGAGGTTAAAGAAATCATCGTCGGGAAAATCGGTGCACCGCGCGGACTCGACGGCACGTTGAAAATAATTCCGCTGACAGACTTTGAAGGACGTTTCGACGACCTGCAGAAAATTTCTGTCGGCGGGAAAATTTTTTCTGTCGAACACGTTCAGCACATCGGCGGACAAATTTTTATCAAATTCGCGGGCGTGGACAGTCGCGAATCTGCGCGGACGTTGACGAATAAATTTTTGACAGTCGACAGAGAAAATGCCGCACCGCTCGCCGACGGAGAGTTTTACACGTTCGATATAATCGGCTGCGAAATTTTCAGCGGCGACAAAAAAATCGGAACCGTCACCAACGTTCTGAAGACCGGCAGCAATGATGTTTTTGAAGTCGACGGCAAAACGTTGATACCCGCGCTAAAGTCCGTCGTCCGTTCGATTGACATCGCCGCAAAAAAAATTCTCGTCAGTGATTTGGAGTTTTGAATTATGGGAAAAACTTTTGAAGACAGCACGATTTTAGTTGTCGATGATGACGAAATGAATTTGCGAATCGCCAAGATGATTCTTGAGCGCAAATTGTCCTGCAAAGTTCTCACTGCCACCGGCGGCTTGAGCACGCTGGAAACTCTGCGCGATCATTACGTCGATTTGGTTTTGCTCGACATCATGATGCCCGAACTCAACGGCATTGAGACGTTGCAGAAAATTCGCGACGACGAAAATCTGCGCGACATTCCCGTCATGATGCTCACGGCGTCAACGGAAATGGAGAACATCAAAAAAACTGCCGCGCTCGGCATCACAGACTACATCAGAAAACCTTTCATGCCCGCCGAACTTGTCGAACGTGTCAGCAAAAAGCTTGGCGAATTGAACGCGCCGGAAAAAGTTTTGATTGTCGACGACGATAAAACTCGGCTCAATTCAATGCGCGACCTCGTGGAAGAAAATTTTCCTTACGAGGTGCTGATTGCCGATTCAAGCGCGGCGACGACGAAAATTTTGCGCGACAACAATATCAGCCTGGTTATCGTCGGTGCGGCGATGAAATTCATTGACGGCTTTGAGATTCTGAATTTTATGGCGCGTGATGAAAAATTCGGAGCGATACCTTTCGTGGTTAG